>DASXYR010000456.1:0-10213 GCA_036502385.1 Gemmatimonadaceae bacterium | reverse complement strand
TCTCCGTCGTCACGATCGCCGGAACGATCACCAACAATCTCTCGAAGAAAGCTCCGATTCCCGGCCGCTTCGGCCGCGGTGCCGAGCTGACGATGGATTTGAGCGATGGTGGCGCAAAGATGTCCATTCGCACGTTTAAGGGTCCGGTCACTCTCCGGCGAGGGCAATAGAGAACGCGTTCAACCCTGGAGACTCGAGCGGCATCGTAGTGGCGCTCGAAAAACTACTTCAGGAGATCCACATGAAACGCACTCTGCTCCGCTCCTTCGCTCTCATCACAGCGCTAATGCTGATCGCGTCCAGCCCGGCTCTTGCCGGACCCCCGTGGATCTCGATCGAGTATCCCGCCAATCCGTTCGATGCGACGTCGCGTGGGGCGTTCCTGACGGTCCGCACCTATCACCACAAGGATTTTGAATCGAAGACGGTAACCGGAACGGCCGAAGGGGTCGTGGATGGAAAGCGTCAGACGATGGCTCTCGACATCCGCCGAGGTTCTCTGCCAGGGATGTATGTCGTTCGTTGGCAGCGGCCCGCGGTGGGCAGATGGGTGCTCGTGATCAGAAGCGGTTCCGGTGGCGTGACGGAAGCCACAGCCGTCGTTGAGATCAGCCCGACTGGTACCGTAGCCGGCGTAACGGTCCCAACGAAGCAGCTTGGTGGTGGCTGGATCTCGCCGAGGAGTGTAGCGACGTCGGAGATCGACGCGCTGCTTCAGGGGCGCGCGCTGGCAAGTGCCGGCGTTGCCGGCCAGACCGCGCACTAGATAAAAGCTACTCCTGGCCTCGCAGACTGTTCAGACTCCGCTGTAGCTCCGCGGTTCGCTTGGTCGAATAGTCTGCGAGGCAGCGCGCGCGGGCTTTTGCCCAGAGGGCACCATCGCCCGCTCCCTGACAGTCGCTGTCACGCGTATTTATCCACTCCCGTTGTGATTGCCTGAATCTGTCCTGAAGTCCCGATCCGCCCGATTTCATGCTCTGCGTGAGAAGCTCCTGGTAGGTCTGATTGAGATCGGCGTCGTTCTGGACGATCGAGCGATTTAGACAGGAGCGTTGATCTACCGGATCCGGCGAGTCGCACGGATCGCCCGAAGAAGTCGTCCTCGGCCGGGTCCTGGCTGCCTGGCGTGCCCCTACGCGAATGATCGATGTGTCGGTTGTCGCGCTCGCCGACACCAAGGCTCCATTGTTGGTCGCCGCTGGCCGCGGCACTACGCGAGTAACGGGCGTCGGAGTGGCCACCGACGCTCCCTGTGTTGGCGTCAGCGTCTGATCGCCGGTCGTTTTGACGGTGTTCAGGCTGTTGTCCACCGCGGCCGCCGCGGCGGTGTTCTTGTTTGCCTCCGCCAGATCGTGAAGCAGCATCGTATCCTGCGCGACGTTGGCCACTTCCGGCTTCTTTTTCGAGTCACCGCAGCCGAGGTCGCCCAGCTGCAGGGCAAAACAGGCAAGAACCGAATATCTGGAAAGGGTCTTCATATTCTTCTTAAGTTAGGGCGGGTAGATAGTTCGGGCAGAGGGCGTGCCATTTCAACGGCTTCTCCGAATGCGGTTGACGCGTCACCGATGCAGATTTCAGCTTCGCTCTGGACCGAATGCCGATGGAGACAAGATGGAGAAAGAGGAACCCGAGCTCAACACGGTGATCAGGACGTTTGCGAACGAGGTCGAAGCGCATGTGGCACAAGCAGTTCTGGACGCCAACGGCATCGACTCGTACCTCATTCGCGACGACGCCAACGGGATGATGCCCTGGCTCCAGTGGCTGCACCCCATCCGCCTGGTTGTCCGGGAAGAAGACAGCAAAGACGCTGTGGAGCTCCTCGACACCCCTCCCCGGCCGACACTCTCGCCTTGACTCGCCGCTTCGGCGCCGCCCACCCGCCCCTAATTCAAAGGTCATGATTTCAAAATCCAGGTTCAGCTGCAGCGCCCGTTGGCTGATTTCCGGTTTGCTGCTGTCCGTGTCCGCGGCCGTCTCGATTCAGGCTCAAACAGCCCCCGCTCCAACCGCTAGCGATCTCGCGCGAGCCAAGCGGATCCTGAGCGAAACGCCATTGATCGACGGACACAACGACCTTCCCTGGCGGATCCGGGAGGATTCAATTGCCAGGGGGAACGTCGATGCGTACGACATACGCAAGCGCACGCCCGGGCACACGGATCTCGATCGCCTGAAGCGTGGAATGGTCGGCGCGCAGTTCTGGTCGGTCTACACGCCGGGCGAGTACCGCGACTCGGGCTACGCCCGGGTTCAGCTGGAGCAGATCGACATCGCCCGGAGGCTCATCGCGAAGTATCCCGATCGCCTCGCGCTGGCGCTCGGCACCAACGACATCCGCCGCGACTTCAAGCAGGGGAAGCTTGCTTCGCTTCTCGGCCTCGAGGGCGGCCACGCAATCGAAAACTCGCTGGGCGCCCTTCGGGCGTACTACGACTTGGGCGTTCGTTACATGACGCTCACGCACAACGTCACACTCGACTGGGCCGACGCCGCGCTGGATTCGGCGAAGCACGGCGGACTGACTCCCTTCGGCGACAGCGTCGTCCGCGAGATGAACCGGCTCGGCATGCTCGTCGATCTCTCGCACGTGTCGCCGGGAACGATGAGCGACGCGCTGAACGTCACCCAGGCGCCGGTGATATTCTCACACTCCGGAGCGCGAGCGCTCGTCGACGTCGCGCGCAACGTGCCGGATTCGATTCTCCGCCGGGTCACAACCAACGGAGGAATCGTGATGGTTCCGTTCGTCACCGGCTTCGTCTCCCCCGCCGTGCTGTTGTACGATCAATCGACCCGACCGGTGATGAGTGATTTGCGCGCAAAGTACGGCAGCGACACGGCCGCAATCACTCGAGAGGTCAAGCAATGGACTGCCGCGCACCCCGCGCCGCGCGCGACGCTTTCGCAAGTCGCCGATCAGATCGAGTACGTGCGCAAGGTCGCCGGCGTGGACCACGTCGGAATCGGCAGCGACTTCGACGGGATAACAGAGGTGGTGCAGGGACTCGAGGATGTATCAACTTTCCCGGCGCTTTTTGCCGAGCTGGCGAGACGGGGCTGGTCGGACGCGGATCTGAAGAAGTTGGCGGGGGAGAATTTGCTGCGGGTATTCGGGCAGGCGGAAAAAGTGGCGACCAGGCTTCGGGGCGCGAAGCCTTGACTGCAAAACTACTATGCACGCGATCCGAGATCTCAGAGGCGTAGATCACAGATGTCGGACAACTGCGCTGAGACCGTCCTATTGCGAGTCTGGGCAAAGACAACTGCCATTGTCATAACGCCACTGCGAGCGGTCTTGACGCAGTTGTCCGACATCTAGATTCTATGCTTCTGAAATCTCGGATCGCGTGCTTTGTGGTTCAGCTTTTTGGCTGACCGCCCGTCTTCAGGATCTGAGTGAATTCTGCAGGCAGCTCACTCTCGCGAATAGCCCGTGCAGCGGCTTCTACGTCGTACTCGACCCTCACGAACTCTATCCGCACCTCGGCACTTTCGACCGCGAGCGCTACGTAGCAAGCGCGCCAATCGCCATCCTTCGGCCGCCCGACGCTCCCGGTGTTGAGGAACCGGATCCCGTCGACCACGCGCTGCCACGGCTTGTGGGTGTGGCCGAAGCAGATCACGTCCCCCGCCCGCGAGCCGAGGGCGGCGGCCATCTTCTCGAGAAAGGAGTCGGGTCTGTCCTCGGTCACGTACACGGTGTTGAGAGTCTGATTGCCGTGGATCAGAGTGATCGTCGGGCCGGAGACGTGTCCGCCCAATGGCCGGATATCGAGTCGGAAGGGAAGGCCCGCCAGGTATTTCCTGGTCTCGGCCGTCACGTGCGCGCGTGTCCACTCGTACGAGAGGTGCGATAGCTCCTCGTCGTGTGGAGTGTCAGCCCGGCAGCCACAGTGCTTGTAGTTCGTGGCAACGGTCGAGTCGTAGTTGCCGGAGATCCCGGATATCTCCCGCTTGCGCAGGAGATCCACGACTTCATTGGGCCAGGTCGCGTAGCCGGTGAGATCGCCCAGATGGTAGATCGCATCAATGTCGGGTTTCGCGTCGATATGCGCGAGGACCGCCGTCAACGCCGGCAGGTTGGCGTGGATGTCCGAGATCAGCGCGTATTGCATCAGCTTTTCTGCCGCGTTCCCTCTGGGGTTCGGCGCCTCATGACGACAGCAGTATCAGGGCACGCACCACGGAATTCCGCAGATTCTTTGACCGTCTCAGGAACCGATGCGCGGGTAGTGCGCGCAAAGCCGAATCTCGGAAAATATTTTTCGGCCGTAGTGGTCAGCAGGTAGAGCTCGTCGATTCCATCTTCCCTGGCCCGCTGCAAAAGGGACTCGACCAACTGTCGTCCGACGCCGGCGCCGCGATTGGCCGACGAAACAACCGCTGACCGCAGCAACGCTGCAGATCCGTATCTCTCCAGACCGATTGCTCCCGCGATCGTGCCCGCTTCCTCGGCCACGACGAAGCCCGAGAAGTTCTCTCTTACCCCTTCAATCGGTAGCCTGCTCGACAGAAGAAGCTGCTCGACCGCTGGCAAGTCCGAGTTGGTCGCATTGCGGATTCTCATAGTCAGCAACAGTCGGGGCCACAGCATTGGGCGAGCGGTTTTGTCGCTCGAACAAACGCGCAATTCGCGCCTTCGCTGACGCGCTGCGCGGCCTGACCGTATTTCTCCTTTACAGTGGACCTGACTGCCGAATCAGACACGTTCATACTGCCTCCGAACAAGATTTATTGATACGTTAACGAAATAAAAAATCAGGCACAACACGCTTTGGAACTCCGCACCGCGCGGGGCTTCATGGCCGAGACCAGCGCTTCGATCTCCTCGAATGCTTCGGACTCGAGCTCGTAGTGGACCCAGCGTCCGTCCTTTCGGTCGCGGACGATTCCAGCATCCTTGAGAACGCGCAAATGGAACGAGAGCCGCGACTGTGCAGCGTCGAGGGTGTCGGTCAATTCGCAGACGCACCGTTCTCCGCCACGGAGCAGCTCGATGATCTCGAGGCGGGTTTCGTCGGAGAGGGCGTGAAAGAGCTCGATGGAGCGGTCGATGCGGTTGTCAGTGGCTCCGGCCATGGAGGAAATGTATCAAGAAATCTTGTTACGTCAAGAGCGGTTATCAGCTGAGAAATATTGACAGCTGAAGGCGAACGACAAAGCACGCGATCCGAGATGTCAGAAGCATAGAATTTAGATGTCGGACAACTGCGTCAAGACCGCTCGCAGTGGCGTTATGACAATGGCAGTTGTCTTTGCCCAGACTCGCAGTAGGACGGTCTCAGCGCAGTTGTCCGACATATGTGATCTACGCCTCTGACATCTCGGATCGCGTGCTTTGCAGTTAGAAACAAACCGCGAATTACAGGCGCAAGTCGGTTCCTCTGGGTCGAAGCGCGACCCCCAACGCCGTCAACGAAACCAGCAGCGCAATCAGCGACACGTACAACGAAGTCCGCGATACCCTCACCGGCTTCACCGTCGTATCCGCGATCAGCGTCGAAGAAACCGGCGTCTTGGCAGTTGTGTCGGGGCTGGTCCACTCCACCCTCTCTCCGCCCTCGTACGTCTGGTACGTCGGCCAGGCGAGTGAAGTGCTGTCGTTCGGATTCACCGCGACGAACGGAAACTCGACGAATCGTTCCTTGGGGAGCACTCCGGTCCAGATAGCGCCGATGATGCGCTGCGCGGAATCGGTCAGAACCTGGAGCTTCCAGTCCGGCACTTCGCTGAACGAGACCACTCGCAACCCGACCGGGAAATGGAGCTCGACCTTCAGCGTCGGCACGTCACGCTCGTTCGGGACGCGGAGCACGTACTTCTCGTACGCTCCCGGCGTTGACGTTTTCGGAAAGACCACCGCGTGAGCGAAGGCCAGTGCCGGCGCAATCAACAGTGCGGAGAACACAAGGAAGACACCCACGATCGGCTCCGCCCGTCGACGCTGCTTCGCGGAATTCTCCGTCATCAAGGTTGTCCCGTTTGAAGTGATGACACCGCCTGTTGGGCAGGCGGTGTTGGTACGTATGCCAGAAATCCGCCGATGACAATCAGGATTATCACTATCGCTATCTCCTGCCTCACCGTGCGGAATAGCGCGGGTCGAATGCTCGAATCGTCAACCGCCGGGAGGAGAAGAAAGCGATTGAACGCGCCGAGTCCGATAAGGGCGGCGAGCCCAGCCATCTTGATCAGGGCGAGACGTCCGTAACCGGAATGGATCAGATCGCCGGGAGTATTCAGGAACAACGCAGTCTGCAGAACTCCAGAGAGCAGGATCGCGATCACACATACCAGCGCGGTCGCGGAGACTCTCCTCGCCTCGGCCGGAAAATCCGCGTCTTCACGGTGGATCACGGTGACCAGCCAGATCAGGCCTCCCAGCCAGATCGCGCCCGCCAGCAGATGCACGACCTTCGACGGAATGCTCAACGCGGGATGGATCGCGGCGGGATGCCCGATCGCTCCACTGACAACAAGACAGCCGGCGCCGAGGAACAGGCCAATCTTTGCGTGGCGGGCCAGCGCGACCGCCCATACGGCGAGCACCGCCATGATGACCCGAAACGCTTCCAGTCGCCCTGGCGTCGAACGGAGAGCCGCGGCGATGAAGGCGTCGCCAAGGCCGCCAGTCTGCGAGATGTCGCTGAGCCACGCAAGCATGTGCGCGACAAGGAGTATCGCGCCCACTGTTGTCAGCCGGACGACCATCGCACTCGGCACCAGACTGCGCCGGTTTCTCTCGGTGACTGCAAAGAAGAGAAGGCCGACGCTTGCCATCATCGCGCCCAATCCCAGGCCGCGGAGCACCGATGCCGTGACCGGAACCGACTTTGCTTCGGTCGGCGATGCCATCGCGGCGGACGTATCGGTCGGCGTTGCGCCGCCAATCACAGTCGGGCTGGTGGAGGATGCGTTCGTTGCGGCAGCCGGGGCCCGCGCGACTGCTCCATCGCTACCCGCGTCAGCGGTGAACTCGTAGGTCCCGCCAACCGAATGTCCGTCGGCCGACAACACGTGCCATATCACCTCGTACCGTCCGGCCGGGCTGGGACCAATGCGGCCAACGAGCGTGTGCACATCGTGCGGGTCAGCGGCAACTGGCAGAACGATCGGCTTTGCATCGGGGCCGACGAGTGTCACATGACTCAGCTCCGGCACGACCTGTTCGCTGAAAACGAGGCGGATCGTCTCGGGAAGCTTTGCGACATGGCTGTTCGCAGCCGGCGTCGACCGCAGCAATGTCGCATGAAAGAGCGCCCGCCCCGCACCGTACGAAACGACGGGAGAGAATGCCAGGCACAATACGATCGCCGCCGCTCCGACAGAGCGGCGGCGACTGAAACCGAGTGCTTCGATCAATGTGCCCAGCGCAGCCCCGCGTAAAAGGATCTTCCGTCCGCCGGCTCGAACCACCGACCGGCGGCATTGTCGACCTGCACCGACTGCGAAAAGCGACCAGTGGTCAGATTCTGACCCGCGACGAACAGATTTATTCCCGATGATGTGGCGAATTCAGCTCGAAGCGATGCATTGGTCCACCCGTCATTCTTCACCGTGTTCTGGCTGTCCAGAAAATAAGCCTGCGGAACCCACTCCACACTCGGTATCAGCGAGAAACCGGACGGATGCGTATACCGGAGCTCAGTCGATAATACCTGATACGGCGCGCCAGGTATGTCGTTTCCCCTGTAACTCGAATCTTCGACATACGTGTACCGGGCCAGCGTGTACGATGTGCGGAGCGACGCGTGATCCGTGACGTCGCCATGCACCAATAGTGCCCCCGGAAGCTGATACGATAGTCCAACCTCGAAGCCCGAATGACGCGTCTGCGGTGCGTTACTGTACGTCGGTACCGTGAATGGCGCGCTGGGGAATGGCTGCACGTTGATGTTCAAGCGATCGAAATCTACTCAAAAAACGCCTCTGTAAGTAAGTAACTACTTGCATTTTATGGTGGGCGTCCATAATATCCATCCATGCACAGCAGAGATGAAATTCTGGCCGCTGCCGCTGACGTGTTCGCTCAGCACGGGTTCCGTGGCTCTACCACCCGACGGATCGCCGACGCAGCCGGCGTAAACGAGATCACGATCTTCCGCCAGTTCGGCTCCAAGGAAGCGTTGCTTCGTGAAGCGATGCAGCACATGACGCAATCGGTCGAGCTCGTGACACTGCCCGACGTGCCCGCCGATCCCGATCGCGAGCTCACCGAGTGGAGCGAGTCGTTCATCCAGCATTTGAGACTTCGCAGCGCGATCATCCGTAAGACCATGGGTGAGATCGAGGAACGGCCTGAAATGGGAGAGTGCGCCAGCGACGTCCCCGTGCGGGCTTCGGGCGAGCTTTGCCGGTACCTGGCTGCCCTCAAGAAGCAGGGGCGCACGGCGCAGAAATTCGAGCCAAAAACCGCAGCCGCGATGCTCATGGGCGCCATGTTCGCCGACGCGATGGGACGCGAAGTGATGCCGGATGTCTTTCCCCATCCCGAGACCAAGGCGGCCCAGATGTACACCCGCCTTCTGTTGCAGGCGATTGGTGTCGAGAATGGCTCCAGTCGAACGACGAGTAAGCAGACCAAACGATCAAAACAACTTTCAGCCTGAAACAGTGCCATCGACTAGAACTCGCCGCGCCCGAAGCGCCGGCATAGCCATAAGAACGCTCCTTACTCTGGCGACCCTCGCGCTGCCGGGCATCGCGCGCGCGCAGGTTCCGGTGCTTCCCACCCAGACAACCCTTGGACAGACCCGAGCTCTCGCCCTGGACGAAGCAGTACGCATCGCCGAATCGAACAGTGAGACGATCCGGATCGCGCGCGCCGGAGTCCAGCGCGCACAGGGACAGCAATATCAGGCGCGCAGCCAGCGCCTCCCGCAGCTAAACGGGTCCGCGAGCTACACCCGTACGCTGGCCTCGCAGTTTTCGAGTGCCGGAGGGAGCGTGCCGGCCGTGGACACTACCAAGCCAGCTGCACCACCAGCGCCCTGCGATCAGTACTTACTGGGTCCCACAGCAACGACGGATGACCGGCTCGCTGGTCTCGAGGACGCCTCGCGCTGCGCTCTCGGCGCCAATCCCTTCTCGTCGTTCGGAAACCTAGGCTTCGGCGCGAAGAATCAGTACAACATTGGACTCGCATTCTCGCAGAACATTTTCGCCGGTGGACGGATCCAGGCCCAGAATGACGTGGCCAACGCCGGGCGCCGCACCGCCGACATCGAGCTCGCAGCACAGCGCGCGCAGCTCAGGTTGGATGTAACGCAGGCGTACTTCGACGCCGCTCTTGCCGATCGGCTCGTCGCGCTGGCCGAATCGTCGGCAGTGCAGACCGAGAACGTGCTCAAGCAGACCCAGCTCTCGCGGAACGTCGGCAACGTCTCCGAGTTCGACCTTTTGCGGGCACAAGTGACGAGCGCGAATCAGCGTCCCATCGTGATCCAGAGGCAGAGCGATCGGGAGGTCGCTTACCTAAGGCTCAAGCAGATGCTGAATCTTCCGCTCGACGGTCCGGTGCAGCTGACCACCGTCGTCGATGATCCTGCTGCAATAAATGAAGCGATCGCGCCCACACGCGTCATGGGTGATACCACCGCCGTGAATCGCGCGACCGTTCGCGAAGCCGTCGAAGCCGTGAACGCTCAGCGCGGGCTGCTCACGGTCGCCAAGGCGCAGCGATTTCCAACGCTGGCGCTCACGTCTCAGTACGGGAAAGTCGCCTTCCCGATAACGAACTTTCCCAAGACCGGGGACTTCCGCACCAACTGGACGATCGGTGTTGCTTCGACGATTCCACTGTTCACCGGTGGCCGCATCAAAGGCGACCAGCTGGTGGCCGAGGCCAACCTGAACGAGGCGAAGGCGCGATACGATCAGGTCCGCGAATTCGCGGCCCTCGATTCGCGGGTGACCATCAACGATCTCATGCAGGCGCGTGCCGCGTGGGACGCCAGCCAGGGCACCGCTGAACAGGCTGCGAGAGCGTACTCGATCGCCGAAGTTCGATACAAGGAAGGAATTTCTACGCAGATCGAGCTCAACGACTCGCGCATTCTCCTCGAACAAGCGGTTGCGAATCGCGCTCTTGCCGCGCGCAATCTCCAGGTGGCGAGCGTGAAGCTCGCGCTGTTGCCGGATCTCCCGCTCCAGACAGGCACTACGTCGCAGGCTGCCACGGCGGCGGCGCAGCAACAGCAGTCGCAGCAGA
>DASXYR010000455.1:0-2470 GCA_036502385.1 Gemmatimonadaceae bacterium | reverse complement strand
TCCATAGCCGCCGGTGCGGGAGCCATTGCTGGTGCGGTCGTGTCGGACGTCGCGGCTTCATCCTTCTTCGAGCTGCATGCAGCAAGTACGAGGACCGCGGCGACAAGGGCCAGGCGCTTCATTTACGATCTCCTTGAGAGGCAAACGTGGAATAAGTCGCCGGTCCGTGCACGAAGCTGTGCCCGTTTTTGGCGCGGGCGAAAATTTATCTCATCTGGAAGCGGTGTCAAGGGTATAGCCGTCTGGTAGCCCTCTGATGCGCGGGGTAGATTAACTCTCAAGAAGCGAATTTTCGCGGGAGAATCAGTTGTCGGTTAATCCAGAAACATTTGGTGCACTAAAAAGGTCCGCCTTCGGAGCACCCGAGCGGAGGCTGTTATCGGTCAAGGATGAGCTTCGGGCGAACCTGCTAACTCGCTTGGCGACGCGAAGGCCGATCTTCAGCGGCGTTGTGGGCTACGAAGAAACAGTCATGCCCCAGATCGTCAATGCCCTTCTCAGTCGCCACAACTTCATCCTGCTCGGTCTTCGGGGACAAGCCAAATCACGGATTCTCCGCGCCTTGACGACGCTGCTCGATCCGGCGCTTCCGATCATCGCCGGGAGCGAAGTGAACGACAACCCATTCGCGCCCATCTCCAAGTACGGTAAGAACCTCCTGAACGAAGCGGGAGACGACACTCCGATCGCCTGGCTGGATCCCGACATGCGTTACGTCGAAAAACTGGCGACGCCGGACGTGACGGTCGCGGACATCATTGGCGACCTCGATCCCATCAAGGCAGCGCGCGGCGGGCACATACTCGGCGACGAGCTGACGATGCACTACGGGATGCTTCCGCGCTCGAACCGCGGAATCTTCGCGCTCAATGAGCTGCCTGATCTCGCCGGCAAGGTGCAGGTCAGTCTCTTCAACATCATGCAGGAAGGCGACGTCCAGATCAAAGGATATCCGGTGCGACTGCCGCTGGACGTGATGCTGTGCTTCACCGCCAATCCGGAAGACTATACGGCGCGCGGCAAGATCATCACGCCGCTCAAGGACCGCATCGGCAGCGAGGTGATCACGCACTACCCGGAGACCGTCGAGCTTGGGATGGCGATCACGAATCAGGAGGCATGGACGGCGCGCGGCGCTGGAAAAGTCCGCGTGCCCGATTTCATCGCCGAGGTGATCGAGCGCGTCGCGTTCGAGGCGCGGAATGACAAGCGCATCGACAAGCGGTCGGGAGTCTCACAGCGGATGCCGATCACCGTGCTCGAGAACGTGGTTTCGAACGCCGAGCGCCGGGCTATCCAGACAGGTGAGCGCGACATCGTGCCCAGAATCGCGGACATCTACGCGGCACTGCCGGCCATCACCGGAAAGATCGAGCTAGAGTACGAGGGCGAGCTAGTGGGCGGCCACACGATCGCGAAGGAGCTGATTCGTCGCGCGGCAGACGCCACGTACCAGGACCGCGCCGGCGGCATCAACACCGACGAGATCATCATGTGGTTCGATGTCGGTGGCGCGCTGCAGGTCACCGATGACGTTCCCGTCGACGCTGTGGTCGAAGGCTTTGGGGCAGTGCCGGGACTGATGCAGGTCGTAAATACTGCCGGCCTCGCCCCGATGCACGATCTACCGGTCGTAGCGGCGGGGTGCGAGCTCGTGCTCGAGTCCCTCGTCGCGCGAAAAAAGATCGCGCGATCCGACGCCGGTCAGTACGGCCGCGCCGTCGAAGAAAAACGCCGCCGGCCCTACACGGACTGACTCGTGCCGACTCTCACCATCTCGCGCCTATACGGCTCGGGAGGCTCTGAAGTCGCCGCGCTGGTGGCGAAAAAACTGGGATGGTCGCTGCTGGACAACGCGGTGGTCGACGCCGTTGCCGCGCGAATGGGATTGACCGTCGCCGAAGTGCGCGATCGCGAGGAGCGCGTTCCCTCTCTCGTTGAACGTCTGACATCGGCGATGGCAATGGGCTCGCAGGAGTGGGCATCCCCGATCGCCGAGGCGAAGCGGCCGACCGACGAGCAGCTGATCGAGGTCACGCGTCACATCATCGAAGAAGCGATCGCGCGCGGCCCGTTGGTGGTGGTGGGACGCGGCACGCAGGAGATGCTCGCCGAGCGCGAGGATACGCTGCACGTATTCTGTTACGCGCCGCGAAAGGCGCTCATCGCGAGAACGATGAAGCGCGAGGGAGTGAGCACCGAGGAAGCGACGCGTCTCGTGGACAACACGAACAAGGAGCGCGATCAGTGGGTCAGGCTGCATTGGGAGCGCGATCGCCGAGCGCACGAGAACTATGACTTCAGCGTCAACACCGAGCGCCTCGGGATCGAAGGTGCGGCAGATCTGGTCGTCTTCGCGGCGAGAAATCGCTTCGAGCGCGCAGGGTAGGAGCATCCCCCACTTCCCCGGCTCAACCATAAGTTCGGGGAAGGCGATCACTACGTCACTCTACGTATTCCCCGAGAGGTC
>DASXYR010000454.1:0-2249 GCA_036502385.1 Gemmatimonadaceae bacterium | reverse complement strand
ACACCCACTTCCTCGCGCTCGAGCAGCTCGGCGCCCAATTCACGCACGGCAAGATGATCGAGATGCGCGTCAACGGTTTCAAGGGCGCAGATGTGTTTCTCGACGAGCCAAGCGTGACGGCGACGGAGAACGCGCTCGTCGCGGCCGCCGCGGCCACTGGGACAACCGTGCTCCGAAATGCGGCCAGCGAGCCGCACGTCCAGGACCTCGCGCAATTTCTGATCGTCCTCGGCGCCCAGATCGAAGGTGTCGGGACGAACACGATTACCATCCACGGCGGTCGCCCCCTCGGCACCAAGCCGGTAACGCACCGCATCGGACCGGACCACATCGAAGTCGGGTCCTTCATCGGTCTTGCCGCTGTCACCAAGTCAGAGCTGAGAATCGAAAATGCCGGGATCGAGCACCTTCGTTCCACCCGCATGGGGTTCTCCCGACTCGGAATCGAGTGCGTCGAAGACGGGCCCGACCTGATCGTCCCGGCGAAGCAGTCGCGGCAGATCCAGGCGGACATGGGCGGGCACGTCCCGAAGCTCGAGGACCAGCCGTGGCCCGCGTTCCCGGCAGATACGATGTCGATCGCTATCGTTACGGCGACGCAGTGCGACGGACTCATTCTCATGCACGAGAAGATGTTCGAGTCGCGCATGTTCTTCGTCGACAAGCTGTCGACCATGGGCGCGCGGATCGTGCTCTGCGACCCGCACCGGGCGCTGGTTTCCGGACCTTCACGCCTTCGCGGAGCGTTCCTCGAGTCGCCGGACATCAGGGCTGGAATGGCGCTGCTCCTCGCCGCGCTTTGCGCCGAGGGCACCAGCTTCATTAACAACGTGGGACAGATCGAGCGCGGCTACGAGCGCATCGACGAACGTCTGAACGCCCTCGGCGCCTCGATCACACGCGTTGACGATCGACGCCAGTAGAGACAGGTACACGGTACCAGCTTACCCGGTGCCCGGTGCCTGTGATGAGTGAAGTACCCAAGGAGATAATCCCCGACTTCGAGAGTTGGGGAATTCGCGCATTTGTCACCACCCGTGAAGCCGGTACCTTCAGCCTCTCGAGCACCGAGCCCGTACACGACGTGATGGCGCGCTGGACAGGTCTCCAGCGCGAGCTATCCGACACGGCGCGGCGGCTGGTATCGCTCCGCCAGGTTCACGGGACGCGGGTACTCGTCCACACGGGCGGCTGGGAAGGCTGGCTGCGCGCAGGAGAGGAGGCAGACGGCCACATCGCCGCCGAAAAGGGGATTGCCCTCTGCATCGGCATTGCCGACTGCGTTCCCGTTTTCATAGCGCATCCGTCCGGAGTCGTAGCCCTGCTGCATTCGGGCTGGAGGGGAACCGCGGCCAGGATAACGACGGAAGCGATCGCCGCACTCGCGCGTTACGGCCTCGCCCCCGACGAGCTCGCCATCCACCTGGGCCCGGCGATCTGTGGACGCTGTTACGAGGTGAGCGCCGAGGTTCGGGAGCAGCTTACAGGTGAGACCGCGACCCGTCCGGGCAACGTCGATCTCCGCTCGCTGATCGCCGAGCACGCGACAGAAACCGGGGTCCAGAAGATCACCGTCAGCGCGTTTTGCACCAAGTGCGACAACGATCGGTTTTTTTCCCATAGAGCCGGCGACCCCGGCCGGCAGATCGCGGTCATCGCCGCCCAGGCTTAGCCAGCGTTTGCGCGCTCGAATAGTGGATGACGTCATTGAGGACTTCGGATTGAGGATTCTGCGGCCTCAGGACCAACGGCCATTGAGGATCGGCGATTGAGTGAGGATCATGGAGACAGCGTTCGCGCACATCCTCAGTCCTCCCTTAATCGCCAATCCTAGATTGCAATTAGTCCTGAGGCCGCAAAATCCTCAATCCGCAATCGCAGGCGATCGTCACCCACTGACCGACGACACACGCTTGCCCGCAACTTGACTCGCCTCAGCCACCTTTCTACATTGTATAGGGCGTTCAACTCGGCGGCCAACACTGATGTGGGGATCCCCCCACATTTTTTTGTCCCTGAAAGAAACCTAGAACCTGGATGAACGAAACGCTGGAATCGCTTGTGGCATCGGAAATTAAGCCACTTGGACTAGAGCTTTTCGAGTTCAGGATCGGGGGAAGCAATGGGCGTCCGGTTCTGGACGTTCGCGTCGAGCGCACGGACGAACAGGAAGTGACGGTCGACGATTGCGCGGCGGCTTCGCGCGCGATCGAAGCGAAGCTGGATGCCGAGGATTTTGGCGGCAAGAG
>DASXYR010000453.1:0-6643 GCA_036502385.1 Gemmatimonadaceae bacterium | reverse complement strand
TGGCATAGTACGTCGTCCACGTGGTTCCTCCGTAGCCCGCCTCGGGAGCGAGATCGGTACGCCCCGTGACGTAACCGAGGCTGCTTTCGATCTGGAGTTTGTCGGTGGGAGTCAGAGTCAGGTTCGCGCGTCCGCCGTAATTCTTGAGCAGGTTCGTCGGGGTGACTCCTCCATCTCTCTTGTAGTTTCCGCTAACACGATAGCGAAAGCCGGGCGACCCGCCACCCACTCCGATATCGTATGACTGCATTTGCCCGGTCTGGAAGATCGGGTGGCCGGCGTCGGATTCGCGCTTGGCTATGTTCAGCGCCACAATTTGACCGGTGACAGGGTCAGGTCCGTAGTTCGTGAAGATCCTGCTATCCTGATTGGCGAATTCGTTGGTGCCGCCCCTCACCGTGACATCCCACGCCGGCTTCCCCTGTTGGCCCTTCTTGGTGATGATCTGAATCACACCATTGGCCGCTTCGGTGCCGTACAGCGTTGCCGCGGCTGGCCCCTTCACGATCTCGATGCTCTCGATGTCGTCGGGATTGAAGTCGTTCCACCGCGTCGTCGTGCTAGCGCCGAAGGACTGGTTGAGTGGACCGGTGCCCTGCGCGTTGTCGACCCGGATTCCATCGACATAGATGAGCGGCTGGTTGGAAAGGGAGAAACTCGAGACACCGCGGATTCTGACTGTCGCTCCGGATCCGATGACGCCCGAGTTCTGAAGAATCGTCACGCCCGGCGCTCGGCCGTTGATCAGATTCTGAACGTTGTTGATCGGCGCCTTTGTCGTGATCTCCGACGCATCGATCTGCGCGATGTCGACGCCGAGTGTGCGCTTCGCGGTGCTGCCGGGCTGGCCCGTGACCACTACTGCGTCGAGGTTGATGCTAGCCGGCTCCAGGCTTACCCGCGCCTCTGTTCCGACGGCGGCCGTGGTGGTAGTCATCTTGTAGCCAAGACGACGGATCTCGAGCACCGCTGTCGTTCCAATGATGCCGCTGATCCTGAAGCGTCCGTTGGCGTCGGTCTGGGTGCCGAGCCTGGTGCCCTGAATGGTGACTTGCGCGTTCGGAAGCGGACTCTGTCCGCGATCCAGCACGACGCCGGAGACTGTTCCGCCCTGCGCTTTCGCGGTCTTTACCGGCGCGACCAGCAGGGGAGCAAGCGCGAACAGCGCCGCGATGAACTTGAAGAAAGTCCTTTGTTTGCGGGCCGTACGCCGTGGTGCACCGTCTGAAAAACACGACTGTCGATCCATACTCAGCTCCTCGTCGAGAGTGAGAAAGGGGCAAATCGCTCCGCGATTGAGGCGGGGAAAAAAAACGTATGACTAGGGACTGGCGATAGCAAGAGAAACCCGCCGTTGAGCGACCGGGGGCGCGCCTCGGGAAGCGATTTCAAACTACCGACGGAGTCGTTGAGTCCCTAACGTCGGGTCGTCACCGCGATCACTCCCCCCATATTCCCGGCACCGAACTGTGTGGTGGCTTCCCACGAGCGGTACAATCGGATCGTTGCGACCTGCGATGCTGGAATGTTGCGGAGGCTGCTGATCTGTCCGTATTCCTGCCCGTCGATGTAGACAGTTGGATACGGCTGTGATTTCGATCTGTCGAAACTGGTCTCCCCCCGATAGGTGAGAAAGTTCGCTCGAAGTTTTTGTATGACTTCATACGCGGTCATCGCTCGTGACGCCTCGACTTCGTCTTCGGTTATGATCTGCGAATCAGCGCGCGCGCCGCTTCTACTACCTCCCGGTGACGCGCACGCGAGGCCCAGAGCGGAGAGCGCGATGAATACTACGCGAATGCGACGCACGGATAATCGGCTCGTTGTGATCGCGACGTCGATCAATGTCGCGTCACAATTGCGATTACGCCGCCTGCGTTTCCGGTCCCGTACTTCGTCATAGCCTCCGATGATCGATAAAGCCTGACGGACGACACGTCGGAAGCGGGGATGCTGTTAAGTACGGAAATCGGTCCAAACGCCTGGTCGTCGACGTATACGTTGGGGTAAGGTCTGGACGTGTTCCGGTCGAAGCTCGTCTCGCCCCGGTAGCTGAGAAAGTTGGGTCGCAGGTTGTGAATAAGCTCGTAAGCCGTAGTTGCAACAGATGCGACCACCTCATCCTCGGTGATAAGCTGAGGATTTGGGGACAGGTTCGGCGCCAGTCGCGGGGAATTGCACGCCGACACCGCAGCGATAACGAGTGGCGAGAGCCAGCGCGATGCGGTCACATTACCTCCCTCGAGTACTTCCCTGCCTGTTCCAAAATAGCATATACCGCACCGGTACAGAGCAAAAGACAACGGGCTGCGCCTTTAGGCGCAGCCCGTTGTTCTGATTCACGACCCGGAACTGCGGCCGTCCAGCGTCAGGTGCAACCGGTCGGCTTCTCTATGCGCGCGTCGCACTCCGCCTGTGGTACCGGCATTACCTTCGCGACAAACTGTCCCGCCTGATCCAGAGGTAGCTGGCTGAGTATGCCGAACCGCCGGTAATCGTTCCACCTCAGTCCTTCAAACAACAGCGAGTAACGCCTCTCGTACAACAGAGCGGTCAGTCCACCCGCCGGTGTAGCGAAGGCTACCGGTCCTAGGCCGCCGGATACTGCGCGAATGTTATTGATGTCCTGCAGCGCGGCTCCCAGGTTGTTCGTGAAGATGTTCGCCTCCGCGCGAAGGAGCATGAGCTCTTCGTTGCGGATGATTGGCGCGGGGGAAGTAGGAGTCGGATAGATCGTGAATCGGTGCGTCGCGGGAATATTTAGATTCTGGGGCGGAGTCACCGGCGACGACAATGGCACGACCTTTCGCGTGTAACGGGCATCGATTCCAGACGGCCCCGACTGGGCGTCGGTTTCGATGCTGGCGTGCGCAAAGATGTAGTTGTCCTGGGCGAAGCTGTTCGAATTCGGCGTGTCGCCAGGAGCCGTAGCATAAATGTTGTACGCCCCGACATTCAGGTCGGCCAGCGAAGTGGCGCCGCCCAGAGGCGACACGAAGCTCCCATTCAGCGCCGTGAGCGCCTGCGTGTAGCACGGCACACCGCATCCGAGCGCTCCGCGATAGACCAGTGCCCGGGCGGCAATCGCGCGGTTGAATTGCAGGAAACTAGCGGGTGTATCGAATCCCTCGAACCCGCTATGAAGTGTGAATGGGAACGAGCTCCCACCAGCTTGAAGTTCGGTGGCGGCGTCGTCGAGTGTAGCCGATATGAACTTGTAAACGGAATCGCGGGACACGAACGGCGCGGGACTATTGGGATCATCCGGAATGTCTACCGGAGCGCCCAGTGTATCTCGGCCCATAATGACATACAACAACTCGAGAGCTCGAAACGTTTTCGCAAATCCAGATACCGCGGATTTCTGCTCAGCCGACAGCCCAGTGGTGGCAGCTAGCGCGGCGAGCTGGACCGCGTTGCGCTGGTTTTGATAGCGACCCGTCCAATTGCCAACCGCGAATCCCGCGGGATCGATCCGCTGGGGACCGGGAATTCCGACGAGGTAGTTCGAGATGAATCGTCCGTCGGTAGGAAAGTAGTTGTACGCTTCGCGTCCGAAAACTCCGAAATCCCGAACCATTCCCGCCATCGCGTCGCGAGTTCCATCGAGGATTCCAGATGCGAGCAGCTGCACGCCCTTTGGATCTTTCCCCACTCCTTCCGTTGTCGGCTGGTTGTAATTCGGTATCACGAGCTTTTCTGCGCTGCACGCAGAGAGTCCCGCGAGCAAGCAACCTAAAACTGCACCGTGCCAAATGCGGCGGCGGGTCATTGCGTGTCTCCTGGGGCCGAAGCCCATAGGCATTGAGATTTGCGTGGATGTCATGGCTAGAATCCCAGATCGAGCGAGAGCCAGAAGCTCCGGCTAGGAGGGAACGGCGAGAGGTCTACAAAGCGAGCGACGAAATTCCCGCCGTTGTTTACTTCCGGATCGAACCCATTGTATTTGGAGAAAATGAACAGGTTGCGCCCCGAGAAGCTGATCTTTCCGCTCTGCGCGCCACGGAATCGCGTCGTTAGCCGCGTCGGTAAATCATAGGACAGGTTGACCTCGCGAACCTTGGTGTAAGATCCATCGACGAGATAAGCAGCGGTATTGGCGCCGCCCCCCCACAAGTTGTAACGGTACGCGCCCAGCGTTGCGCCGACTGTGGGATCGGGCGACGGCTTGTCGTAATCCCACGTATTCGCCCCCTCATCGAAGAGGTTGAGGGTCATGTTGGAAACAGTACCCCCTCTCCGATAGTCGACCAGCACGTTGAAGTTCAGGGATTTGTAGGTCAGGTCATTCCCAAAGCTCATTATGTACTTCGGATTTGCATCGGCCAGCGGCTGATTTCCGACCGTGCTTCCGTTGACAATCTTGTTGCCCCAGATCGTGGTAACTGTGTGGCCGGGCGCGAAGCGCAGCCGACCGTACGCATTGCCGAAGCCACCCGCTGCGGTTCCGGTCGTAAATGGCTGGACGCCAGGAGGGAAGCTCGTGATGTCCGCGCGGCTCTGATACCAGGTCGTCCTCGAGGTCCAGGTGAGAGCGCTTTTCTGGATCGGCACCAAAGTGAGGCCCATCTCGTAGCCCTTGTTGGTCATCTCGCCGCCATTCACGACGGTCGCATTGATGCCGGTCGACGGCGCGAGCTGCGGACGCACCAGAAGGTCCGTCAATTTCCGGTTGTAGTACGTCGCCTCAACGCGTACGCGCTGGTCCAGAAAGGCTCCGTCGAGTCCCGTTTCGAACTCATTCAGCCGCTCAGGTCTGATGGTCGGGTTTCCGATGGTCGACGGAAGCCCATACGCGGGGAGGCCGCCGATGATGCCGTAACTGGTGAGCGCAAGAAAACGGTCACCGTAGCTGGGCTGATTTCCCGAAACACCGAGAGATGTTCTGAGCTTGATCTCGTCGACGCCACGTACTCCCGGAGTAAAGCGGTATGATGCAGAGCCCCGGGGGTAGTAAAAGATTTTATTCGGATCGCCGTTCAGACTCGCCCGCTCGCCGCGTATGGCGCCTGAGACGTAGAGTCGCTCCCCGAACAGCAGCAGTTCCTCCTGCCCGAACGCGGCCTGGGTGCGCGACTTCTCCTGGCGGTCGGTGATGCTGATGTTCTGAGCCCCCGCCGCGACTGACTGCTGAGGACCAAGCCCCCGTCCGATGATGTTGTAGTCGTTGTAAGCACGATCCTGAAGCTGCACGCCTGCCGACGTCGTTGCCGACATCCAGCTGGGCGTGAACGCCCACACCGCGCTTCCGGTGACGTTCGTGAGGCGCTCGGTACCGTTTCCTTGAATGATCGCGCCGGGGAACGTGCCGCCCTCCGTCGTGCCAGGACGCTGGAACTGAAGGTCCTGCGGCGCGCGCATGTAATTCTCGTTGCTGTATCGGTCTGCGCCGCCCTGAACGGTGAAGGTCAGGTTGCTCCTTTCACCGCTGTACGCAGCCCAATTTGCCTTTCCGGAAAAGATGAGCCGGTACACGTCCTCATTGTTCTGTAGCAGGTCGAACGTCTGAAACGGATTCGAGCCTTTCAGAGTCCCACCGCCGGCAAATGGGTTCAGTACGTACTGGCCGAGATCGTCCTTCTGACGGAGATCGAGTATTGCCGGAGTGTAGGCGAAACCGTAGAGAGGTGACGAGAACGCGTTGTCGTTATTGGAGATTGCGCGCTGTGAAAACGATCGCAGCAGGTTGGACCCCAGGCTGATCGTGATCCGGTCTCCAACGTTCTGGTCAATATTCGCGCGGAGTGACTGGCGCCGGGCGCCGGTATTCATCGCGATGCCAGCCTCCTGCTTGTCGGAGCCCGACGCGTAATACCGCGTGCCGCCGACTCCGCCGGATAACGCCATGACGGATTCGTAGGAAGGGGACTTTCTGCCGTAAAGCTCGCCCTGATAATCGAAATAAGGGCAGCTCGACGCTGTGCAGGCAGCGTTGGCGGCAGCGATTCCTTCTGCGTTGCTTCCGATTTCGGACAGGGCCTGATCCAGATTCTGGAAGTGCCGTGAGCCCTGTTTACGAATCAGCTGGCTGGTTCCAACGCGCTGCGTGAAGTTCAAGCGAGGCGCTCCTTCCCGACCCCGCTTGGTCGTGATGATGACCACCCCGTTGGTCGCCTGCGAACCGTAGATCGCCGATGCAGCCGCACTCTTCAGGACTTCGACATTCTCGATGTCGTTTGGGTTGATGTCCGCAAGCCGGTTGGTGCCGTTTTCCTCGCCGGCGTTCAGCGAGCCCGTTATGAACGACTGCTGATTCGAGCGGGTTGCATTGGAGACCGCCACGCCGTCAACGATGATCAGAGGATCGATGCGGCCGATCAGAGAAGACGCTCCGCGAATCTGAATCTGCCCACCTCCACCAGGCGCGCCGTTATTCATGTTGATCGACGCCCCGATGACCTTGCCCTGAAGCGCACTTTCAAGCGACGGAGCAGGAACCCGCTCGAGCGCGGTAGCATTCACCACCGACACAGCAGTGGCGGCATTTCTGCGCGCGACAGTAGTTGCGGCGCCAGTGACGGTGACTCCCTCAAGCTCGAGTACATCCTTCTCGAGCGTGAAATCGACGCTCGACGAGCTCGCGGAAACCAGCTGGGTCGCACGTCTGTAGCCGATGTCGCGAACAAAAATATTCACATTGCCT
>DASXYR010000452.1:0-15283 GCA_036502385.1 Gemmatimonadaceae bacterium | reverse complement strand
GAACGAGAAGGCACACGCCGCGCCACCGCTAAGTGCGTGTCGTCCTGCGAGTTAGGTTTTTAGAGGATGCCAACTGGATGGCAATTGCCAACGCATTGGCTTGGCAGACGCGCTTCCCGCTTCCCGCTTCCCGCTTCCCGCCTCTACCGTTTTCGGAAGCCGAGCTTGTCGATCTTCAGCGCGCGAATCTTCCACTCGAGAGTCTGGCGCGGGATGCCAAGCTTCGCCGCAGCGCCTCGCGGACCGGAAACACGGCCCTCGGCTTCGGCGAGCGCAGCCTCGATCAGCTCCTTCTCGCCGGTGGCGAGAGAGGTCACTGGCCGACCGTTTCCATTTGTGGTCTTACTACGCTTGTTCGTGAGCCATGACTCATCGATGGCGAAAGTCTCGCCCTCGACAAGAACTATCGCCCGCTCGATCACGTTCTGCAGCTCACGCACGTTGCCCGGCCAGTCGTAAGCCTGCAACAGCTGCAACGTGTGCTTTTCGATATTGCGAATGCTTTTCCCGAGCTGTTTCGCGTAGCGATCGACCAGATACTCGGCGAGAATGGGAATGTCCTCGACGCGCTCGCGCAGTGGCGGCATGCGGATGGGAAAGACGTTCAGCCGGTAATAGAGATCCTCGCGAAACGTCCCACCCTCCACCGCCGCCTCGAGATCCCGGTTGCTGGCGGCAAGAACGCGCACGTCGACAGGAATTGGATGACTGCTTCCGACGCGCTCGATCTCCCGTTCCTGCAGCACGCGGAGCAGCGTGACCTGCGACTCGGCGGGCAGCTCGCCGATTTCGTCGAGGAAGATCGTGCCGCCATCGGCTGCCTCGAACCGCCCAAGTCGGCGCTGCAACGCGCCGGTGAACGCGCCTTTCTCGTGTCCGAACAGCTCGGACGCGATGAGCGACGGCGGAATCGCCGCGCAGTTGACGCGAATGAACGCTCCGCCGGCGCGACGCGAGCGCTTGTGAAGGGCGCGCGCGACCAGCTCCTTGCCGGTTCCGGTCTCGCCAAGTATGAGGACGGTGGCGTCGGTCTGCGCAACTTTACTCACCTGGGAGAGGACACGCTGCAGCGCAGGCGAGGAGCCGACGATCTCCTCGAACATCGAAGCACGGTCGATGTCTTCGCGCAGCGCGAACGTTTCGTTGCGCATGCGATCCTCGGCGCGCTTGCGATCGTCGATGTCGGTGCCGGTGACGTACCAGCGCACGATCTGTCCCTGCTCGTCGCGGACGGGAATGTAGCGCCAGAAGAACCACCGGTACTCACCGTCGTGTCGCCGCGAGCGCAGCTCGTTCTCGAATGGAATCCCTTTCGCCAATCCTTCCTGACGCTTTGCGTACATCTGGGCGGCATCGTCCGGGTGAACCGGAGCACGATAGTTGGCCACCATCACATCAGCGAGGTTGAGTCCCCAATACTCCAGCGCGGTACGGTTGGCAAACAAACACGTCCCGCTCGTGCTCTGAACGACCACATTCACCGCGATCGCATCGGTGATCTGACGCCACTCGAGCTCGTTCTGGCGAAGGACGACGTCCAGCCGGCCAATCCCGTCGAGTCCCAAAGCCGACGCGTGGTCGACCGACAGCTCCTCTGATTTCATCCTAGATGGTGAGCGACGGCTGCCGCTCGGCGGCTCCGCGCTTCGGAAGCACCCAACCTGGCCGCACGAAGTGGCACGTGTAGCCGTTCGGGATCCGCTCCAGGTAATCCTGATGCTCCGGCTCCGCTTCCCAGAACGGCCCGGCAGGCGTCACCTCGGTTACAACCTTGCCCGGCCACAGCCCGGACGCCTCGACATCGGCGATCGTGTCCTCCGCAATTCGCTTCTGCTCATCGCTCGTATAGAAAATCGCCGACCGGTAGCTCGCGCCCAGGTCGTTTCCCTGGCGATTGCGCGTCGTCGGGTCGTGGATCTGGAAGAAAAACTCGAGCAGCGTTCGATAGCTGATCCGGCTCGGATCGAAGATGATCTCGATGCCTTCGGCGTGCGTCCCGTGCTTGCGATAAGTGGCATTGGGAACGTCGCCCCCCGTATAACCGACCCGCGTCGAAATGACTCCCGGGTATTTTCGAATGAGATCCTGCATTCCCCAAAAGCATCCGCCAGCGAGCACCGCGCGTTCCGTCGATGATGTCATTGCGCCATCTCCTTCGAGTTTCAGATTTTCGCCGAAATCCGCACTCCTGAATCATACCGGGATTACCCGTCCGACAAGAGGGATAGGGCCGTCCAGCTGGTGTAGGTGCATCCCGAGGATGATCCGACGAAGTACTCGAGGCGTGTAGGGCAACTTCAAAACCAGAACGACCTGTTGTGAGTAGTAGTTACGGGTTCTGGGTTCCGGGGCGCTGCACAGATACCCGGAACCCGTATCACATAACCATTACTCACAACAGGTCGTTCTGAGTTTGTAGTTTGTGCGGTGGAACTCAAAACTCCCCCCGCCCACCGCGCACCGCCGTATTTTCCATCGATGCCATCCTTTATCGCGCTGCTGCGCGCCGTAAACGTCGGGGGAACGAGCAAGCTTCCCATGACGCATCTCAAGACGATGTGCGAGGACGCCGGATTCGAATCCGTGCGAACGTACATCGCGAGCGGCAACGTGATCTTCGAGACCGCCGCAAACGGTACCGCCCGAAGCATGACACAGTCGCTAAGCTCGCGGAGATCGCCTGAGGCCTTTGCCGCGCATGCATATTTCCTCTATCTCAAAACCCATCGACTATGAAAATCGATCGTCGCAGTTTCCTGGTAGCATCGTCTTCGGCCCTGGTGTTGGGGAAAACTAAAATCCCGCTGGCACGACCCGACGAGCCATCCGAAAATCGAGAGCCGCCCGAGATCAATGGAAGCATCGCCCCCCGCGAGGTCGCCGTCTACACCACCGCCGACAAAACAAACCTCCGCATCTCTCCTACCGAGAACCTGACATTCAAGCCGATGGGTCAGCCGCTCGAGACCCAGATCTGCGTCTTCGTCGATCCATCAAAGAGATCCCAGACGTTCCTCGGCATCGGCGGCGCGCTCACCGATGCGTCGGCCGAGACTTACGCCAAACTCCCGGCCGCGAAACAGCGGGAGGTCATGGACGCCTACTTCAATCCCAACACCGGCATCGGCTACACGATCGGCAGAACCACCATCCACAGCTGCGATTTCTCGTCGGGCAGCTACACGTATGTCAGCGAAGGCGACAAGGATCTGAAATCCTTCAACGTCAGCCACGACCGTCAGTTCCGAATTCCCTTCACCAAGAAGGCCATCGCCGCCGCCGGCGGAAGGCTCACCATTTTCGCCAGCCCGTGGAGTCCGCCGGCCTTCATGAAGACGAACAATGAGATGCTTCATGGTGGAAAGCTGAGACCAGAATTCGCGCAGGCGTGGGCCAACTACTACGTGAAGTTCATCAGGGCGTACGAGAAAGAAGGAATCCCGATCTGGGGTACTACGGTTCAGAACGAGCCGATGGCGACGCAGCGGTGGGAGTCGTGCATCTACTCCGCCGAAGACGAGCGCGACTTCCTCAAGAATTACCTCGGCCCCACGATGAAGCGCGAAGGGCTCGGCGACAGGAAGATCATCGCCTGGGATCACAACCGCGATCTCATCTACCAGAGAGTCAGTACCATCCTCTCCGACCCGAAGGCCGCGCAGTACGTCTGGGGCATTGGCTTCCACTGGTACGAGCCGTGGAGCGGCGGCGACCAGATGTTCGACAACGTGCGTCTCGTCCACGAATCCTTCCCCAACAAGAACCTGATATTCACCGAAGGGTGCGTCGATTCCTTCAAGGCCGAGGATCTCCACAACTGGCGATTGGGCGAAGCGTACGGAAGATCGATGATCAACGACTTCAACGACGGCGCCGTTGGCTGGACCGACTGGAACGTCCTGCTCGACGAACAGGGCGGCCCAAACCACGCCGGCAATTTCTGCTTCGCGCCGGTTCACGCCGACACGCGAACGGGTGAGCTGATCTACACGAACTCGTACTACTATATCGGGCACTTCTCGAAGTTTGTGCGTCCGGGCGCGCGCAGAATCGCCAGCGCACCGAGCAGAAGCGCGCTCCTTTCCACCGCCTTCGTGAATCCCGACGGGAAGGTGTCGGTCGTCGTGATGAACAAGACCGACCAGAAGATCCCCTACTTTCTCTGGCTCGACGGCAACGCCGCGGAAGTCAGCAGCTTGCCGCACTCGATTCAGACTCTGGTATTCTGATGACCGAAGCTACGCTCGGCGGCCGGTTCACCTTTCCCGGCACTCCGTTGACGGTCAACCGGATTGGCTACGGCGCGATGCAGCTCGCCGGCCCCGGCGTGTATGGACCACCAAAGGATCCCGACGCAGCCGTGACCGTCCTGCGCGAGGCGGTCGCAGCGGGCGTGAACCACATCGACACGTCCGACTATTACGGCCCGCACATCACCAATCAGATCATTCGGAAGGCGCTGCACCCCTACCCCGCCGGATTGGTGATCGTCACCAAGCTCGGTGCTCGCCGGCCTTCGGACAAATCGTGGCAACGGGCCATCTCGCCCAACGAGCTGATCGCAGCCGTACACGACAATCTCCGCAACCTCGGCCTCGACGCGATCGACATCGCCAACTATCGAGTGATGGGATCCGGCCACGGCACAGAGGAAGGATCTGTTGCGGAGCAGGTGACCGCGCTCGCCGACCTGCAGCGCAAGGGACTGATTCGCCACATCGGGCTAAGCAATGCCACCGCTGCACAAGTGACGGAAGCGAAGAGGATCACCGACATCGTGTGCGTGCAGAACAACTACAACCTGGCTCACCGCCACGACGACGCATTTATCGACGACCTCGCCCGCCAGGGTATTGCCTACGTTCCATTTTTCCCGCTCGGCGGATTTACGCCGTTGCAGTCGTCTACGTTGTCGGATGTCGCGGGCCAGCTCCGGTCAACGCCGATGCAGGTCGCGCTCGCGTGGCTGCTGCACCGCTCGCCGAACATCCTCTTGATTCCCGGTACGTCGTCAATTGCACACCTGCGCGAGAATCTCGTCGCTGCGAGGCTCAAGCTGTCGCCCCAAGTGCTGGCGGAACTGGACGGAGTCGCCGCCGCGGCGAGATAGCAGCTATCGCGAATGATGCGCGGGCGCGAGCGAAGCTGCATACGCGGCTATCGCGATCATGTCCGCGGTCGACATCTGCGCGACGACGGCCTGCATCGGCTGCGAAGCGGCGGTTGATCGCGCGCCCGTCTTGAACGAGAGCAGCTGGCGAACGATGTAAGTCGGGTAGCGGCCAGCTAGTGGCGGAACGACCGGTGTGCCGAGCAGAGTCGCGCCGTGACAGGTGACGCACGCGGTGGCTACGCCGTTGGTACCGCTCGCCGCGATCGCGCGGCCGCGCTTGATGCTGCCCGGCGGAACGTACGCGACGTACGTCATTGCATCGTCACGAAGCTCATGACGCTCGAAATCGGGCGGGCCCTCCACAACCCGGCTGCCAATCGGCTCCGTTCCCGCACCCTGAATGCGCGCGTAGACGAACGCGGCCTCGCGCATGCGCGGAATGCGCGCCGCCTCGATCACTCGAACGCGCCGCGCGGATGGCAGCGCCGCGAAGTAGCGCGCCGCAGCGGCGACATCTCCTTCCGTCGCATTCATGGCAACGGCGTGCATCGCGTTCCCCGGAGCGTACCCGGGCAGCACGCTTCGCCGCGCCGAGCTGCGAAAGTCGGCCAGCTGCGCAATGATGTAGCTCTCGGGCAAGCCGGCGAGCGTGGCATTCTCGGGTCTTCCCTCTCCGTTCGGCAGATGGCAGTAGGCACACGCCGCGAGAGCAGGCTTGCGACCGTGCGCAACCACATCCGGCATCGGCGGGTGGCCGCGCGGATGCCAGTCGGGCGGCGAAGATCGATCGATCGCCTGCCGCAGCGTGAAGCGTGCGCTGCTGTTGGGAACGCTATGCAGCCGCGCGCTGTCGGCGATGATGTGATCCGGCGGGCTGGCCGGAAAGGCCCACGACGGTACCTCAGCCGACTGCTGCCAGACTGCAAATGCGACCGTCCAAACAGCGATCAGCAACGGAGCCACAGGTGCCAGGTGGCGTAGTCTCGAGAATCGGATCATGTGCCTCGGAGGATTTTTGCGGCTATGTTCAAGATCTCCAGTTTCCCGACCTCTGGTCAGGTGATCAAAAATGCTGACAACGCGCACGCTCGGTAATCAGGGTCTCAAAGTCTCCACCCTCGGGCTCGGTCTGATGGGAATGAGTCAGGCTTACGGGACTGCCGACGAGCGCGACGAAGGCGAGTCGATCGCCACCATCCGTCGCGCCATTGAGCTCGGCGTGACGTTCTTCGACACGGCCGAGGCGTACGGACCGTACAAAAACGAGGAGCTGTTGGCTCGCGCGCTCGAACAGCTCAAGGTCGCGCGTGATCGCGTGGTCATTGCCACCAAATTCGGCTTCAAGTTCGGCGCGAACGGCATCGCTGGGGTAGACAGCCGGCCTGCACACATTCGCGAGGCGGTCGAAGGATCTCTGAGCAGACTCAAGACCGACCATATCGATCTTCTCTATCAGCATCGCGTGGATCCCGCCGTGCCGATCGAGGGACGTCATCGGTGCGATGGCGGATCTCGTGCGCGAGGGGAAGGTGCGCTTCCTCGGTCTTTCCGAAGCTGGCGAGAAGACGATCCGGCGCGCACACGCCGTCCATCCGATCTCGGCGCTCCAGAGCGAGTACTCGCTATGGGAGCGCAATCTCGAGTCGGGCATCGTCCCGCTGCTGCGTGAGCTTCAAATTGGCCTGGTACCGTTCGCCCCCCTTGGCCGCGGATTTCTCACGGGCGCGGTCAAGCGCGCCGAGGATTACCCCGAGAGCGACTTCCGTCGCAACGATCCGCGGTATCAGGGTGAGAACTTCGACGCCAACATGCGCGCCGCGTCGGCGGTGCGCGAGATCGCTGTAGCGAAGCACGCGACGCCGGCACAGGTTGCGCTCGCCTGGCTGCTGCACCAGGGGCCGGACATCGTGCCGATTCCCGGTACGAAGCGGCGGAAGTATCTCGAGGAGAACGTCGCCGCGGCCGACTTGTCGTTCAAGGCCGAGGAGATGGAAACCCTCAATGCGACGCTATCGCCCGACAAGGTTGCCGGGCCGCGCTACAACGAGAGGCAGATGTCGATGGTGGATCGGTGACGGCCCTGAGCACTACGGTTTCGATCCCGCGCGGCGTCTCCACAGCGAGGGCGGCAGCGCGAAATAGAGGGCGTAGACCGCGCTGAGGATCAGACACCAATCCGCGCTGAAGAATGCGATTGCCAATAGCACCGCATACATGATCGGTCTGATCGCGAATTGCCTGGTGACATCATGGGTTATGGTGTGATTCACAACCGCCTCGATGCGGA
Organism: Gemmatimonadaceae bacterium; assembly: GCA_036502385.1. Lineage (GTDB taxonomy): Bacteria > Gemmatimonadota > Gemmatimonadetes > Gemmatimonadales > Gemmatimonadaceae > UBA4720. Next base: position 7,883 of record DASXYR010000452.1, on the reverse strand, counting down.
CGGCGTACCGCCACATCACGTTGAACACGATCGACATCACAAGCAGCGATGAAGCGTAGACCACTGCCGCCGTCTGCTGATCGGCGTGCGGGCCCCGGAGGTGCTCTGCTATCAGAGCGGTGGGAAAGGGCAGCCAGGTGATCACCAGCAGGAGCAGCAGGTTGAATACGATGAGCCCGTCGTCCTTCTTGACGATCAGCGAAAAAAGCCGGTGATGATTCAGCCACATCACGCCGATGGTCATGAAGCTCGCCAGAAAGGCGAGATACGATGGCTCGAGCCGGATGAGCGCGATGCGCAGCCCTCCCGGCGGAGCCTGCGCCGGAACGCGAATCTGGAAAATCAGCAGCGTGATCGCGACGGCGAACACGCCATCGCTGAAGGATTCCATGCGCGCCGTCTCGTTGTTCACGCAGGCATCATTTCGCGCACGCGCTCGGGTTCCTCGCCCAGCCAATCAGGATGCGTCGCGGTCGAGTCGAAGATCGACGTCGTCTTGAACAGCTCGAACTCGCCTCGCGCCGCAGCCGACTTCGTCTTGTCGAGGAGAGCGCCCACCTGCGCCGCGCTCATCGGCTTGAACGTGTGAACCGCGTCGATGGCCTGATCGAGTATCTCCATGCTGTCGCAGCCGGTGATGACGACGGATGTCGGCAGGTTCAACGCGTAATGCAGGCATTCAATCGGCGTCACGGTGCGCGATTTCAGAATGATTCCGTTAGCCATGCTCTTCATGCCGAGCACGCCGATGTTCTGCCTCACGAGCTCGGGGAGCACCAGCTTCTCGAAGCTCCGGTAGTGCGCATCCATGACGTTGAGCGGCATCTGCACGGTGTTGAAGGAGAAGCCGTGGTCGCGCGCCACCTCGAGCATATGTAGGTGGATGCGCGGATCCTTGTGACCCGTGAAGCCGATGTAGCGGACCTTGCCCTCCGCCTGCGCCTCGACCAGCGCCGCGTTCCCGCCCTCGGGATCGAAGATCCGGTGCGGATCCTCGAAGCGGATCACCTCGTGATGCTGGACCAGATCGATGTGGTCAGTCTGAAGGCGGCGCAGCGACTCGTCCAGCTGCCGTTTCGCCTCTTTTTTCGAGCGGCCGTCGATCTTTGTCATGAGAAAGACTTTGTCGCGATACCCTTCGCGCAGCCCCTTCCCCAAGCGAATCTCACTTGTACCCTCGTTGTAGTCCCACGAGTTGTCCATGAAGTTGATGCCGCGATCGATGGCCGAGCGTACGATCCGCAGACTGAGCTGCTCGTCGACGGTTGGCAGTCCGAGATGCCAGCCGCCAAGCCCGATCGGCGATACGCGTTCTCCCGTGTTACCAAGTACGCGATACTGACGCGCGTCCACTCTGTTCTCAGGCACGGCTTTCCACTCCGGATGAAGTTGGCTCGTGTGGTTCAGGCGGGGCTGTATTCGGGAGGGATGATTCCTCGAGACCGGCGCGCCGCATCGAGACTCTCGCCAGCGCCGCGAGATCGCGATCACCATCCCCGCGCGCGACGGCCTCGAGAAGACCCTCGTGCACGACATCGGCCAAGGGCAATGGCGTGTTCACTTGCTCCGCCGCCGCCAGGGCCAGCCGCAGATCCTTCAGCGTGAGCGAGAGTCGGAAACCGGGCGGATCATAACGCTCCCTGGCGATTGCATCTCCGTAGAGCTGGTAAGCCGGGCAGGCGAATGTGCCGCTAGTCATCACGTTCAACATGTCCGCCGGAGCAATTCCATATCGCGCCGATAGCGCCGCCGCCTCGGCCATCGCTTGCACCGCCGCGCCAAGCATGAGATTCCCGGCGAGTTTGACGACATTGGCGCGCTCCGGCTGGTCTCCCATCGGCCAGCTCTTCTGCCCGATGACATCAAGGAGCGGCTGTATGCGACCAATCGCCGCAGGATCGCCAGCGACAACTATTGTGAGCTTCGCCGCCGCGGCGAGCTCGGGCCGGCCGAACACCGGAGCGGCGACGTAAAAGAGACCGAGCTCCCTGTACCGGGACGTCAGTTCGCGGGCGAGCGCAGCCGAGATCGTCGCCATGTTGACGTGAACCAGTCCCTTAGGGGCTCCGTCGAGCAACGGCACGATGACTCCGCGAAGTGCGTCGTCGTCGGCGAGCATGGAAAACACTGCGTCGCCGCGGAATGCGTCGCGCGCGGTCGAGACCGACGTGGCGCCGAGGCGCGCCAGTGCGTCAACGCTTGGGCGCGAGCGGTTCCACACGCGAACCTTGTGGCCTGCCTTGAGGAGATTCGCGGCAATTCGCGATCCCATCGTGCCGAGTCCAATGAAACCAATGTCCATCATGAGCGCACCTCCTGCAGTGTTCGGCGAGCGGAGCCATCATGCCACGACAGAGGTGAATGTAAGCGTCTCGTCATCTTCAGAGAGGCGCGCCTCTAGAGGATGGTACGCTCCTTGACCATCCGGAAGGTAGGCCGCGAGTCCGCGGCCGCAACTTCTCAAGGAGAGCAGTCATGAAGTGTTCCTATCGCCTAATCACACTGTCGGCTTTGGTTTTGTCCGCGGCTCCGCTTGCCGCTCAGACGGTAAGAGCTGATAACCGTGCCGCGGCCGCCGCGAATTCGCGCACGCGCATGCCAGTCGTAATTCCCGCCGGCACTCCTCTTACCGTCGCGATCGACCAGGACCTTTCGAGCCAGTCGGTCAACGCTGGTCAGCGGATCTCGTTTCATCTGACGTCTGATTACTCCGAGTTCGGCCACGTCCTGATCTCTTCGGGAACACCGGTTCGAGGCACCGTGACGAATGTGGCTCGTCGGAAATCCGGTGGAAGACCCGGAGCGCTGACGATCGAAGTCACATCAGTCCGAGCTGTAGACGGGACGAATGTGCCGCTGAGCGGAACTCAAAAAGTCGTCGGAAAGAACCGCCAGGGTCAGGCGGCAGCTCTCGGAGTTCTCACGCTGGGAATTGGCGCCACCAAGAAGGGACTCTCTGCCTCGATCCCCGCAGGGACGCAGTACACGGTCTTTACCGACGTGAAGCGGACAATCGTCGTAGCGCGATAAATCGGACGGGTGGCGGAAGTAATGGGCGGCCGGAGGGGTTCGACCTTCGGCCGCCCAAGTTATTTTCAAGCGATGAGCGCCGGAACAAGCATTCGCCCAGCGAAGTTGGCAGACATGACGGCAGTCGGCCGACTGGGCGCGCTCCTCATCCGCGAGCACCACGACTTCGATCCGCTGCGCTTCATCGCGGCGATGCCCGGCGTCGAGAAAGGATATGGATCGTACCTCGGGAGCCAGCTCAATGCACCCAACGTCGTGGTCCTCGTCGCCGAACGGGATGGCAAGGTGATCGGCTACACGTATTCGGGAATTGAGGGGACGGATTACATGGCGCTGCGCGGTCCGGCGGGTGCGATGTACGACATCGTCGTCGATCCCGATTATCGGCAGCAGGGCGTCGGGCGGATGCTGGTCGATGCGACGCTCGGAGCGCTAAAGGCTAAGGGCGCGCCGCGCGTCGTCCTCTCAACGGCGGAGAAAAACGCCGCGGCACAGCGTCTGTTCGATCGCGCCGGATTCCGGCGCACGATGATCGAGATGACGCTCGAGCTGGACGGAAAACCGGGATGACCGCGAATTGCTCCGCGGTCAGACTCTCGTTTTACGACGGCCCAGCAGCGCGTCGATAGCGAACTCGCCCCCGCCCATAAAGAGAAGCGCGGCGCTCGACACGCAGAGAAGGAACTCGAGCTCGTAGTGCGAGAAGCCGCTTTTCAGCTTTACGAGGAGAATGGCAACGAGCATGTCGATCGCGAAGCCGAGTGAGAACAGACGCGTCAGCAAACCCAGTATGAGCGCGATGCCGCCGAAGAACTCCAACAGCCCGACGAAAGGTCCCATGATGCCGGGCATCGGGACGCCCATGTGCGTGAAAGCGTCGGTGACGCCGGCGAAACCCATACCGAACAACTTCTGCTGGCCGTGGAGCGCGAAAATAATTCCAACCGCGATACGGAGCAGCACGAGCCCCAGGCTCAGCTGGCGAGTGGAAGGAGAACGGAATAGAAACATCGGTTGATCCTCGGTGAGCGGTTAGTTGAATCGAACGGTCTGTCGTCCTTCTCGCAACTGCCTTCGCTGTCCATGCCACTCGAGGACTCCAGATAATCCGCGCGGAAGCGTGATATCGGCGCGCAGTCCGCGCGCACCTTCGCGCACCAGCTGGACCTCGATGTCGCCGAGCGGATGCGGCACGCGCCCCTCGGCGCGGTGCAGTGGGCCGAGTGCTGGCGCGATGGACACCGTCCGAAACCCGGGACTCGATGGGCGCACACCGAGCACGGTCGCGAGCAATCCATAGTTCGGATGCGCCGCCCACGCGTGCGTATCCGAACGCGTCGGCTCCGGATTCTCCGGCGCCGACGTGAGGCCGAGCTTCAACATCGCCTGCCATGGCGCGAGCTGTTCGATGTAGCGGTCGCCAAGTCCGGCTTTTCGCAGAGCTTCCAGGAGGTAGAAGCTGAAGTAGTAGGACGCCGGCGTGAGAGTCTTGTCGGCGAGTACCTTCTCCATCAAGCGGGAGGCGGGAGACGAGAGGCGGTCGACGGTCGGCACGCGTGGCTGTTCCGCCGTTGGTACCGCGTCGGTCAGCACGGCGAGCACGTTGGTCTGCTGGCTATAGGCTGCGGTATCAGGCGCGTCGCGGAACAGCCCGCGCGCAGAGTCCCAGGCACGGGTACGCACCGCGTTGCGCACCGCCTCAGCGCGCGCCCGATAGTCGGCACCCGCGCCGCGCACCCCTGTGGCCTCCTCCAACTCCGCGGCGCGCTGAAGCGCGTAGACATACAGCAAGCTGATGGCGGTCGAGTGCCCGTTGTCGGCACCGGGAGGAACACCCCGATCCCACGGATTCGTCCAATCGACGTAATTCCAGTACGGCATCGGGCCAAGCATGCCGGTCGCATCCACGTGACGACCGTACCAGTCGAGAATTCCGCGCACGCCCGCTAGACGCTCTCGCACGAACGCAGGATCGTTCCGGTGCATCAGATAGTCGTGCACCATCGCCACGTAGATCAGTGAGAAGGGAGGGATGATCTGCGTCAGCGCCGAGGGGTAGCGGCTTGTCGTCAGTCCCTCGGGGATGCGCGACATGTCGAAGTGCTCGATTGCCTGGCGCATCAGACGATCGTCGCCGGCGACGTAGAGCGAGATGAGACTTTGTATGCGCGTATCGCCGACGTACTGGAGCTGCTCCCAGTACGGCGTGTCCATGTACGTTTCGAACGCTCCGATGCGCGCGCCGTTCCAGTTCATGCGCCACATGTCGGCGAGCCACGGGAGATCGCTGGCAAAGCGCCCGCGTTCGACGAATGGATATGCGGTGAAGATCCCGCGCAGATCGTGAACGCGCAGCGGCTCGCCCGCGGTGCTGATCTCCATCTCGATGTATCGGAATGAGCGCCAGTACAAGGTCGTGAAGCGGCGGTGCGCACCTCCGCCCAGAAGGAAGACGTCGCGCATGCCACGCACAGTCCGGCCCTCGATGTCGTTGCGGTTCCCCTTTTTTCCCGCCGAATCGACCAGCGCCTCGGCGTATGTGAGCCGTACCAGGCCGCCGGCTCCCCCGCTCGTCTCGAGTACCGGATACGCGTTCGTCGTATGCGACTGGTCGAGCAGAATGGTGGCAGTGGTGTGCGCGGGAATCACCAGGTCTCCAGCGCCACGCAAAAACGCGCCGTCGGTCTCTACGCCGGTGACGCGACGGACGCGCGCGAGGCGCTGCTCCTTCTCTTCCATCGGCGGTATGGCTCGCGGCTCGAGCTGCCAACCAGACACCTCTCCATAGCCGCCGGCCATCGCGCGTTGTTGCATGCGTCCCACGACCTCGGCGCTGCTCCAGGCATCGTCGGCGTAGTCCGCGCGCTCCCATCCCCACGGGTATCGCGAGCCGTCGATCGAATCGCCGGGAGCCGCGGCGTAATAGTTTCCGAGGAAGGCCGTGGTGATGACGATCGGCGCGAACGCCGGATCGCGCAGCAGTTTCCAGCCAACGCCCGTGTTGATCAGTGACGCTTCCAGCGGGCTGTTGCCCTGGAGAAGGAATCCCGTGCGGTGGCTGAACTGCGCAACCGGACGCGCTGCGCCCCAGTTCCACACCAGCGCGGCAATCACGTTGCGCCCCACGTGAAGCTTCGGCGCGACGTCGACCGTCTCGTAGCGCCAGTGCGTGACGTCCGAGCGCTGCGGACCCGATGCCACCTGCACACCGTTGACGTAGAGTCTGTATCGATTGTCCGCGGACACGTGCACCACGAATCGCGCAGGCACCGCGGTGAGGTCGAAGGTCCGTCGGACGTGAAATACTGTGAAGCTGTCTTCAGGCACTCCCGAGGGCGCGATCCAGCTCGCCCGCTGAGCGCCGTCGAAGACGAGCGGCTCCTGCGCAGCGATCGCCGCCGGAAAGACGGCGACCGCTGCCAATGCGAAGCGCCAGATCAGCGCGCCAAATCTCTCACTGCAGATGCCAATGCACGGACCTTAGCGGTGTCGCTCGAAGCCTTGGCATCAGCATCCAACCGGGTAGCCAGCGTTTTCAGTGCGCTCTTCCGCTGGCTCGCCGACCCTTCTTCCGCTGTCGTCAGCGTCTGCCTGACCGCCGAGATTCTCGCAGCTCCGAGACCATTCGAGCGCTCGAGCTGATCGACGTAGGCCCGCGCCAGCGCGAACGACGACGGCCAGACGAGCTTCTGCTGTCCCTGCGTATTGTAATAGTCGAAGTGAATTGTCTTCGCCGCGTCGATCTCGTTCTGCGAGATGAAGGCGCTCGGCGCGAGCTCGAAGATGTCGAGACCGCGTGTGATCTCCGAGCTCACGATCACCCCGTTGTACCAGTACGCCGACCACGAGCCACTCAGCTTGAGCGTGGTGTCCGCCGGACCCCGATCGAAGTAACCGATCTCGCGCGGGTGCGCCGCGTCCGTCCAGTCGAAGAGCGAGATGCCGCCCTGGTACCACGCCTGCACCATTATGTCGCGGCCCGGAATCGGAATCAGCGAGCCGTTGTGCGCGACGCAATTTTCCACTGTGGTCTGTGGAGCGGGAAGCTTGTAGTAGCTGTCGAACTTCATGTCGCTGCCCGACACGGTGAAGATCGCGTCGGCGCCCCATTGGCGCGGGTCGGTCGCGCGACACTTCGGCTGCATTCCTCCGCCCCACTCATCGGAGAAGAGAACCTTGCTGCCGTCGTTGTTGAAGGTCGCGGAATGCCAGTACGAGAAATTGGAATCCGCCGCGGCGTTCATGCGAACGGGGTGCGCCGGATCGCTGATGTCGAGCAGCAGGCCGTAGCCACCGCAGGCGCCGCCCGCTCTCCCGATCGCTGGATAGAGCGTGATGTCGTGACACTGGCTCGGGCCGGGGCGCGGACCGGGTTTCCCAGCCGGATCCTCGCCGATCATTTTCGCGATGATCGCGGGAAGTGCCGCTCGCAGCGCCGCACTATCCGCGGCGGTTGGCGCGCCGGTGCCGTTGCGCGCCTTGACGAGGCTATCCAGCTGGTGTGCGACGAAGCCGTTCGGTGCAACCTGCTCTTCCCCGAAGATCGTTGCCGTGAAGGCACCGTGCGCCTTTGCCGAATCGAGGGCGACCTTGTGTGCGGCGATGTCCACCGCGGTTTCTCCGTGACGGGCCGGCGCCGTGAGTCCGGTAAAGATCCGCGGCGAGGTTACGATCGCTGCCTGCTCCGGATGGGCGAGCGGCACCTTGATCACTTCGATGCGGAACAGCGCTGAATTCGGGTCCTTGTCCGGAGCGAGATTCACGCAGCCCGCGAGCTCGTTGGGCGACCGAACGCCCGCGGAGCCGGAAACGTAGACGTATACGTTAGCGGGGTCCTTGGGATCGACGAGCAG
>DASXYR010000451.1:0-4971 GCA_036502385.1 Gemmatimonadaceae bacterium | reverse complement strand
TCTGATTATCGCCGTCATCGCAATCATCTGGCACTTCATCAAGGGCAGGCCGACGACCGGCGTCTGAAGCTTGAAAGCTCGGCCGCGAAGCCGAGGGAATAAATAGACCCGAAGGTAGGTCTATAAGTCGGGAGCAACACTGCTCCCGACTTTTTTCTTTCGGAGATCGACGCGATGGGCAACTACATAGTGAACGATGGCAGCGACGACGGCCTCGATCGTCGCGGGTTTCTCAAATGCATGGCGTGGGCTGGGACCGCGACCGTATGGGGACTTGCGGGCGGGATTCCCACCTCATATCTGGTGAACAAGCTGCCGTTTCTCACCGAAGCCCAGCGGAAGAGCATCTTCTTCGTGCAGGTGAGCGACAGTCACATCGGCTTCAACAAGGAAGCGAACAAGGACGTCACCGCCACGCTCCAGGAGGCGGTCGGAAGGATCAACGCGCTGCCGCAGTCTCCGGCTCTCGTTCTTCACACCGGTGACATTACGCAGCTCGCCAAGCCCGAGGAGTTCGACACCGCCAACGAAGTACTGAAGGGAATACGGACGGACAGGATCTTCTACGTCCCGGGCGAGCACGACGTCGCGACGGACAACGGTGCATCCTACCTTCGTCGGTACGGGAAAGGCACGAAGGGCGGCGGCTGGTATGCGTTCGATCAAGCGGGCGTCCATTTCGTCGGTCTCGTCAACGTGCTCAACCTGAAGGCCGGCGGTCTTGGATCGCTGGGCGCGGAGCAGATCGCCTGGCTCAAGGATGATCTGTCGAACATTGCCAGCAGCACGCCGATCGTCCTGTTCGCGCACGTTCCGCTGTGGACCGTCTATCCGGAATGGGGTTGGGGAACGGACGACTCCGAGCAGGCGATGGCGCTCTTGAAGCGCTTCGGGTCGGTGACCGTGCTCAATGGCCACATCCACCAGATCATGCAGAAGGTCGAAGGGCACGTTTCGTTTCACACCGCGATGTCGACTGCATTTCCACAGCCGGCGCCCGGTACGGCCCCCGCGCCCGGCCCAATGACGGTCGATCCCCAGCGACTCAAGAGCGTGCTCGGCATCACGAACGTCACCTTCATTCCGGGACGAGGCTCGCTCGCCATTGCCGACGCGACGCTATCGGGTGAGCCGCCCGCATTCGACGCTGCGTCGCACGATGCGATGATGCGGCGTAAGACGACGCGAACCGCTTTAGCACTCGCCGCGAATGAGATCGGCATCGACAACTTCCGATTCGCGCCGCAGACGCTCACCGTAAAGGCAGGGACCAGGGTGGTCTGGATCAACAACGACGACGTTCCTCACCTTATTGTGAACGTCCAGAACCGGTTCAGGCAGTCGCCGATCCTGGATACCGACCAGCGTTTTGCCACGACCCTTACCAAGCCCGGCACATACGATTATTTCTGCTCGTTGCATCCGCAGATGCAGGGCAGGATCGTCGTCCAGTGACGGTGGAGTCCTCCCTGGATGTTCTTCCCAGTACTTAGCGGGGGTCGCCGGAGCACGATGGCCGATCAGCGCGTCGAGCGATTCGAGCAGGTTGTGTTGCCGCATCTCGACAATGCGTACACGCTCGCGCGCTATCTGCTGCGCGACGAGCACGATGCGCAGGACGCGGTGCAGGAGTCTGTGCTACGCGCGCTCCGCTATTTCGACGGATTCCGGGATGGTGACGCCCGGGCCTGGCTGCTCACCATCGTGCGCAACTACTGCTACAGTTGGCAGAAGGAGCACCGCACCGATCGGATGACGGTTCCCTTCACGGATGACGAGAGCGCGGCGATCGCGGATCCGCATGCCGCCGATGATCGTGTGATCCAGGCCGGCGAGCGCGAGCGCGTGCAGTTGGCGGTCGACGCCCTGTCGACGGAGCTGAGGGAGGTCATCGTCTTGCGCGAGATCAACGATCTGTCGTACCGCGAGATCAGCGAAGTGGTTGGAATTCCGATGGGCACGGTGATGTCGCGCCTCGCCCGCGCTCGCAAGCACCTCGCCGGCTCACTGGGCGTCGACTCACGCAAGGTGGGCTGACATGACCTGCGCGAACTGTCTCGAGATGCTCAGCTCCTATATAGACGGCGAGTTATCCGCCGATGAGTCGGCGCAGGTGCGAGAGCATCTGCAAGGCTGCGCCGACTGCGCCCGGGAGCACGGCAAGCTCCTCGATACTTCATCGTTGGTGAGAGGGCGACTCATGCGCTATGAAGCACCCGATGTTCTCAAGGCGCGCATTCGCGCCGGGTTGGTTGGATCGCCGCGAGAGGTCGAGCACCGCGCCGCAAATCTGCCGCGCCGGCAGAGGCGTGATTGGGTGCGCGGATTTGCCGCGGCCGTCGTAGTCGCGATGGTGAGCAGCGCCCTGACCGTAGTCGCGGTGCGGCAGGGAGCGCCCGATACTTCTCTGGCGAGCCAGGTTCTGACGAGTCACATCCGCTCACTGATGCCCGGCCACCTGACGGACGTCGCGTCGAATGATCAGCACAACGTGAAGCCGTGGTTCAACGGACGAGTCAACGTGTCGCCCGCGGTTCCTCGTCTCGACTCGGCGGGATTTCCACTGATTGGCGGCCGACTCGACTACATCGACGGCCACAGCGCGGCGTCGGTGGTCTACACGCGACGCCAGCACGTGATCAACGTTTTCTCGTGGCCGGTATCAGGCCGAAGTGATGTGACGACAACGTCGACGTCGAACGGGTATCACCTGATTCGCTCGCGAAAGAGCGGCGTGGAGACGTGGTTCGTCTCGGACCTCAATGTTGCCGAGCTGCAGGACTTCGCTCAGCGGTTCGAGCGGGCAAGCGCTGACGGATCCACCGCAATAAAATAAAAGTGCAAACTCAGAACTACCTGGTGAGAGTAATAGATAGGAGTTACGGGTTGCGGGGCACAGCGTGAGAACACGGAACCGGGATACTCGTATCCATCACTCTCACCACGTAGTTCTGAGTTGCAGTTGTCACTCTGCGGCCGGGCGAGGGCCTGCCTCCTGTGACATCGGCCTCGAATTCCCGCGATGGCACGTGAAGCAATTCACGACGGGTGGCCCCGAGCGATCGTTCGGCAGCTTCGACATGTAGTCGCGATTGATCGTCTGCACCATCGCGAACATGAGGCGCGCGGTGTTCTTCTCTTCCTTGTCGTCGAGGTCCCACTTCCCCGGCACGTGGCAGAATCCGCAGCTCACGCCTAGCGAGCGGCCGAAGCCGAGGTTCATGATGTTGACAAGTCTTCCCGCCGGCACGCCCTTCAAGATCTTGATGTTCTTGAAGACGCTCTCGGCGGGCTCATTCTCGTGACCGGCGATCGAGCGCAGGATCATCGCCGCGGCGCTGTCGCGTCGAGTCGCGTTGACGCTGTCGCGTACGCGGCGCGCGGAATCGGTGAGCGGCATTCGCGGGCCCGGTGCTCCAGGTCCGCCCTGAGCGGAAGCGACAGGCTGGGGCGAAGGATTCGTCGTTGTCGTCGCCGGCGCGGTGGCGCAGGCGTAAGCGAGTATCACGACTGAAGATGCAACAGCTATCGCAGCGGGAACGCGGTCGCTCATGGATCCTCCGGTAGATGAGCATATGCTACGCGATGCGCGCGCAGCGGGGAAGATCATCTCGCAATCATTTGAACAGACTCATCAGCAGCGATCGGTGGCACCTCACCTGCACGTGAATAATGGGTGTTCGACATCACGCCTTTCGTTTACCCGCAGAGATACGAGTGCCATACATAAATTTCAAAGCGCCTGACGGAAAAAAATGGGAAGTGTGGCGGGTGACTCCGACGGTTACAGGACGGCAACGAACCGTGGTCGGCGCCGGCTTCGAGACTGGATGGCTTTGTTTCGAGAGCGAGGACGGCGAGAAACGGAGATTGAGTCCAGTACCGGATGATTGGGAGGGAGCCGCGATGGACAAACTCTGGCTCTGGTGCCGTGCGGCGAAAGAAGTTGCGAAGTGCGATCCGCGCGACCGCCCACCCGAAGCAAAACCCTAAGACAGCTTCTGATCGCCGCCTTCCCGGCCGACGGTGCCCGAAGGACGTCGCACCACCGGCTTGGCAACGCAGCACCACTGCTCGATTGTGTCATCGTCGGCGGCATCCCATCGGTCGGGGACAGGAGCAAGCCTGCGCTTCTCGCCCACGGTCTCGAAGCAGAGCCAGCCATAGGTGAACTCGGGCGCAATGAGTGCGCGCGAAAGTCTCTCTTCTCTCCGATCGACTCCGTTGCGCCTCTCAGCCGAATCAATTCGATCTTCGTCATTGACGCGCCGCTGGGAAAACCGCCGCTCAGCGGCGGCGGGGTGCACTTGCCACACGTCCCAGGTCTTGCCTTGCTTGTCGGTGAATCTTCTGTGGGTCAAACGGGTTCTTGCGGATTGGGATTCTCCTCGCTCGCTGCGAAAATCTTGCCAGCGCGATTAACGGCATCGGGATGGCTGTCAATCCGAGTCTTCCGAACATCCGGGTGAAGCTTCCGTTCCTTGGGGTCTGCCCGGTGTACGCCATTAGCCGGTATCGGATTCGCAAACGCCGGGGATATTATTGGTGAGGCAGAGCCGAGCCGCTCCTAATCGACGAGAATCTTGAGGAGAGCCCATGTCCAAGGTCACGCAATCGCTCGAAGTAAACTGTTCGCCGGAGAGTCTGATGGACTTCATCGCCGACGTGACGAACCATCCGGGGTTCATCGGCCCGCTCAAGGCGGTTGAGAACGTCAAGGGCGATGTGCGAAAGCCCGGCTCGAGCTGGGATTGGGTCTATAACATCGCCGGAGTGGAGCTCTCGGGAAAAGCGGAGACCGTGCGCTTCGTACCGGCGAAGGAATTCGTCTACAAGACGACGACGGGCGCCGTGAGCACATTCACCTACCGCGCGGATCCCGCCGGCAAGAGGACAAAGCTCAGCCTCAACGTCGACTACGAGGTTCCTACCAACGCACTCGGCAAGATGCAGGCGTCGGTTTTCGAGAAG
>DASXYR010000450.1:0-2646 GCA_036502385.1 Gemmatimonadaceae bacterium | reverse complement strand
AGCCACGCCGCTTTGCCGACATCGGATGGCATGCGAGAGCGCGTCGCGCCGCCGTCACTCATTTCCTTTTGTCCAGCGCCAGGAGGTAGCGTCGCTTTTCGAGCATGGCGTTCACATCCTGATCGAGCGACGCCAGGGTTTGATCGACGGTCTTTGCTTTGCGAATTGCCTGCTCGCCGTGCTCGAAGATCGTCGTTGCGATCTCTTCCCATTCCGGCACCTGTGGCAGGGGCACCACCCGCTCGAGCTGATCGCGAAACGCCTTCGCGTATTTGTTGTTGGTGAGAGCGGTGTCTTTCCAGGCGCTGATCCGCGGAGGAAGATCGCCGGTCAGTCGATAAAACTCGAGCTGGATCGCCGGACGGGACAGGTATTCCACCACCTTCCACGCCTCTTTCTTGTGCTGGGATGCGGTGAAGAGCGAGAGACTGGATCCGCCCGCTAGCGAGACACCAGGCCCATTCATCCCAGGCATGGCGGCGGTAGACCATTTTCCCTGCGTCGCTGAATCGAGGCGCGTCTTGAACTCGCCGATGTACCACGGGCCCGAGATGTACATCGCGATATTGCCGCGATCGAATTCCTGGAAGAGGTTCGATACCTGGGAGCTGCTGACGGGCGACGCGAGTCCCTGGCGGTAAATGCTGAGATAGAAATCGAATCCCTTCCGGAATGCGGGCTGCTCGAATGCGCCGTACCGCCCGCCATCCCGGAGAATCGGCGATCCGGCCTCGATCGCGAAGTAGACCGGCTGCGGCCACTCGTTCGTCGGCATCAGCAGCGGAAACTGACCGGGCGACATCTGCGACTTCATCTTCTTCATCGCGGTGATCCAGTCCGCCCACGTCGTCGGGAATGTCTTGTATCCCGCCTTGGCGAGCAGATCGGTGCGATAGAAGATCAAGCGCGTATCGACGTACCACGGGATGCCGTACGTCTTGCCGTTGACGACGTTCGTCTTCCAGATGCCGGGAAAGAAATCGTCCCGCCGCACTTCCTTCGATTGCATCGCGAACGAATCGAGCGGCGCGAGCGAGTTGAGCGCGACGAATTCCGGGACCCAGGTATTGCCGAGCATGGCGATGTCGGGCGTCGACTCGCCGACGTAGGCGGTGAGGAGCTTTTCGTGCGCGGCCGTCCACGGGATCTGCTGGACCTCGACGTGGATGTCGGGATTTTCCTTTTCGAATCCCGGCATGAGTTGGGAGAGGACTTCGCCCTCGCGGCCCATTGCCCAGATGCGAAGTGTCGTCTTGTTGCCGGCCGACGCGGACGAACACGACAAGAGCGCCAGGCTCACAAAACCCCATGCGGCCAGGCCCCGAATCATGCCCGCGTCGTGTAGGAACGTCCCCCTAGTTGCCAAGCCATCCACCCGTGAACCCAGCCTTCTTCAGGCCCGCGACGATATACGGATTCTTCCGCATCGTCTTCCAGATCAGGTCGGTGCGATAGTTCTCGACCATCGCGATGATCGGGCCCTGATCGATTCCGAGATAGTCGGTGTCGAACCAGCCCACGCCAGGCACGACGTGCCCATGATGCGGCGTGATAGGTAGCTGGAACGTGGGATTATATGAATCCACAAAGCCATAGTTGGTAAAGAGATTGTCCCCGTACTTCTCGCGAATCGCAATCAGTGCGGGGACCGCGATCTCCGGCGCAAACGGAACCGATCCGCCGGGCGCAGTCGCCGCGAGGGTACCGTCGTCCATCACGTAATCAGCGGCCGCGCCCCGCGCCGTGTACGTGTGAAATTCCCTCGATATTCCATCGATGACGACAGTGGTATCGTGCGGACCGTCATCCGCCGTGAGCCCCCAGATGTTCGCTCCGTAATCCCGCCAATGCGCAGGATTATCCATTGCGTAGGAGCGCTGTGAGGTCGTCGCCCGCCGCGAGTTCTCGAAGTAATCGATCCCTTTGCCTCGCATGTACGCGTCCTGAATTCCGCGGAAGTCGATCCAGACGTGCGAGTACTGGTGCCCGAACAATGGTGGGAAGCTGACGAAGGGTAGTCCGTAATAGGGCAGCCACACGTAGCTCTGTGTCCACGCTGTCCACGATGCGGCGTCGATCGAGTGGGTGGGAGAGCCGAGCGCGAGGATGTAGACGATCATGCCCTCGTCGTAGCCCTTCCAGTCGGAATTGATGAATCCGCTCTCAGGGTGCCAGCCCATGCTGACGAGAGGCGCGTTGTGCGTCGCCCACTGCCAATCGACACGCAGATAGATCGAGTCGGCGTAGGCGCGAATCGCGCTCTCAACGGGATCGCCGCCCGTGAAATACGACTGGCAGAAAAGAACTCCGCCGAGGAGGAGCGATGTATCTATGGTAGAGAGCTCGACTTGCTCGAAGCGACGGCCCGTCTGCATGTCGAGGAAGTGGTAGAAGAATCCCTTGTAGCCGGTGACATCGGCGGCCTCGGGTCCCTGCGGCGCGGTGTACATGAAGCGCAGCGTGTTCAACGCCCGCTGCGCCGCGTCGGCGCGCGGAACGTAGCCGCGCTCCACGCCAACCGGATACGCCGTTAGCGCGAATCCGATCGCCGCCACGCTGGAAAAGCTCTTTGTCGGCCAACGGTCTGGAGTGAGCCTAGTGTTGGGATCGGTCTGCTCCCAGAACCAGTTGAAGGTTCTTCGTTCC
>DASXYR010000449.1:0-1627 GCA_036502385.1 Gemmatimonadaceae bacterium | reverse complement strand
CACTCTCCAGCCGATTCTTTCGCCGATCCTTTGGACTTCGATCGCGACTGGCAAACGTGGCGACAAGCATCGGATTCTCTCATTTGTCCAGCCGACACCGGACGGCGGCGGCATCCGTCCAGTTACTAGTTATTCGCGCCGCGCGAAGACGCTTTGGAATATCCTGAGCCAATTGGGACGCCGGAGTGTGGTTGTGAACTGGTTCGCCTCGCATCCGGCCGAACCAATCAACGGCGCGATCGTTTCTAACCGCTACGCGCAATCGGTCCTTGCTTCGCCGACGACCGAGGAGAACGCGTTTCATCCACGTGATCTGGCCGAGGTGATGGCAAAGCTGCGCGTCACTGCAGCGGATTTAACTCCAGCGCAGATGGCGCCGTTTTTCCCGGAGAAGCGTCCCGCAGACGACGATAATCGCCTCCAGAAGCTGGCTCACGTCGTCGCTCAATGCGCCACGGTGCACAACGCCGCGACATATCTGGCGGCGGCCGAGGAATGGGATTTTCTCGCGGTTTACTACGACATGATCGACCACGTTGGGCACGATTTTGCGCAATACGGTCCGCCGCAGATGGAACACGTCTCGGAAGAGGATTTCGCGGTTTACTCCCAGGTAATGGAGAGCACTTATCGATATCACGATCTGATGCTCGGTCGTTGGCTCGAGCTGATTGATGACAACACAGTGGTCATGCTTCTCTCCGATCACGGGTTCTACCACGGAGCTGGCCGACCGCTGGCGGAACGCGCGCGTCTGTCGGGCGAGCGTCCGAAGGGCGTCCACACCAACCCGCTGATCTGGCATCGTCTGCACGGTGTTTTCGTTGCTTCGGGTCCGGGAATTAAAGCGGACGCGCTCGTGCACAGCGCGTCTTTGCTCGACGTTGCGCCGACCATTCTAGCCACGCTCGGATTGGCCGTTCCGGATGATTTTGAGGGCAAAGTGCTCTTGCCGATTTTCGAAAACGAACCAGACGTGAAGACCTGCGCAACCCTTGAGCCGCCACACCCGAATGACGGCGTGCACCGCGAGGCGCCGATGGAAGAACAAGATCCCTGGGCGGCGCAACAGGCGGTCGCGCAATTAGCCGAACTCGGCTACGTCGATGCGCCCGAAGGCGATACCGCGAAACAAGTCGCGATGGCTAACGAATCGCGCGACAGCCATCTCGCACAAATTTACTTCGCAACCTCGCGATTTGAGGACGCTTTGGACATCCTCCGGAATCTTGCGCAACGGAGCGATGATCCAAGTTACGCCGCGCGCTGCGCAATGTGTCTCCTCGCCCTCGCTCGAGTGGATGAGGCTGACGCAATTCTCCAAACGGTCCTTGAGAAGCACCCGTTCTACGGGCTGGCAAAAATGCTTTCGGCACAAATGGCCTTGCTGCGCGAGAGAACGGACGAAGCGGAAGCTGCCCTTCGCGAATTACAACAAGCCGAGGCGGAGATGCCGGCGCTCCATACACAATTGGGAACGATCTGCGTGCGGCAGCAGCGTTGGAGCGAAGCAGCGGATTTCTTCCGGCGTGCGCTCGAGGCTGACCCAGATTTGCCTGAAGCGCATGACGGGCTCGGCGTCGCGTTGCGTCATCTTGGTCAAACCGAAGAAGCGATTCACGAGCAT
>DASXYR010000448.1:0-3633 GCA_036502385.1 Gemmatimonadaceae bacterium | reverse complement strand
GCGCGGCGCGCGCGGCAGGTCGGCGTTGCCGACGCGGAAATTCAGGCGATGCCGGAGAATTACGAGCTGCCGATAATCAGGCACGTCACGGTTGGAGCGGCCGCGCGTCCCGCGGCGCTCAGGCGTCTGCTCGACGATCTCAATCCGCCCTCCGCGGTGATCGTCGCGCGCGACTCTGCAACGCTCGAGAATGCGCGGCAAAGCCTCCGCACCCTCGGCTACCACGACGGCGACCCGAACATGCGCGTGACCCAAAGTGATTTCGATTCGCCCGCGCACGCGGTGATCTTCTATCAGCCGCCGGTGACACCCGGTGAGCTGCAGCGCGTCGCGCAATCCAAGCCGGTCGAGATCATCGTGCTCGTGAGACCGGGCGAGATCGCCTGGCTTCGCGAGCTCACCGGTGGACGCCTCACACCGCTCAATCTCAGTGGGCCAGAGCGCCGCGCCCACGATCGTGAAGAGCTGGTGCGCCAAGAGCTTCGCGCCGTCCTGGCCCGTGGCGTCGCGCCGCGCGAGATCATCGCGCTCGAGCCGCTGCTCGAGGAGTTCGACGCGTCGGAGCTGGCCGCGGCCGCGATGACGCTTCTCGAGCGCGAGCGGGCCCAACGCCGCGCTGTAGCCGAGAACCAGACGCCCGTCGCTCGCGCTCGGCCGACAGATGGACCCAGCTCGACTTCGACCGGCGGAATGACCCGCCTCTTTATGACCGTCGGAACGCGCGACGGCGTCAAGACCGGCGACCTGATGGGTGCGATCGCCGGCGAGGGAGGCATTCCCGGCGATCACGTTGGAAAGATCGATCTGCGCGAGAGCCACGCCCTGGTCGAGGTCGCCGAAGCCGACGCCGCCGCCGTCATCGCCAGAGTGAATGGAACGATGATTCGCGGCCGGCGCGTCGTTGTGCGCGGTGAGCGCGACAAGGAAGATCGGGATCGCGCTGCTGCGGAGAAGGGCGACCGCCCCAGAAGTCCGCGCGGAGAACGCCCAAGCGGACCCCGGGGAGATCGTCCTGACCGTGGATCACGGGATCGCAGTGGACCGCCGCGCGATCGCAGCGGCCCGCCGAGGGCCCGACCCGGTGCGCCGCGCCGCGAGTCGTCCGATAGACCTCGCGGAGGTCCTCCCCGCCGAGATCGCGACCGGTCGTGAGCGGGCCGAGCGGACCCTTCCACCAGAGCGGTGGATGGATCGAAGTGATTGCGGGAGTGATGTTTAGCGGAAAGAGCGAGGAGCTGATCCGCCGCGTTCGCCGCGCGATGATCGGACGGAAACGCGTGCAGGTTTTCAAGTCGCACCTAGACGCCCGATACGAAGGCATCTACTCCGTCTCGAGTCACGACGGCCGCACCGTCGAGGCGATCCCCGCCGACTCGGCTGCCCAGATCGGCCAACAGATCGACCCGATGGCAAACGTCATCGCGATCGACGAGGCGCAATTCATGGATCGCGGAATCGTCCCGCTGGTGACTTCACTGGCGAGTCGGGGCCGACGCGTTATCGTCGCCGGCACCGACACCGACTTCCGCGGTGAGCCGTTCGGCGCGATGCCCGAGCTCATGGCAATCGCCGAGGTGGTCGACAAGCTCCACGCGATCTGCGTCCTCTGCGGGGGCCCAGCTAGCCGCAATCAACGGCTCATTGAGGGTAAACCCGCCCCCTACAATTCCCCCCAAATAATGGTGGGTGGTACGGATTCATACGAAGCGCGGTGCAGAATGTGCCATACAGTGCCGCCCAGCGACGCTGCCCAGGTCCGTCTCCTTTAGGGGAAGCTGAGCAGTAGCGTTCAACACAAGCAGTAGTTTATGCGTGACAGTTGTAAGGGGCCGTCCTATCTTGCCCACTACAGCGGTCCCGCAGCCACCTCAATCCCATTGAGAGATGATCCGCATCGGACTTACTGGAAACATTGCAAGCGGAAAGTCAGAAGTTGCGAAGATGCTCGCCGAGCGCGGCGCAACCGTCATCGACGCCGACGTCCTGGCCCGCGAGGCGGTCGAGCACGACAGCCAGGCGCTCAGAGACATTGTAAAGCGCTGGGGACCTGACGTCCTTCAGAAGGATGGACACCTCGACCGTGCCGCGCTCCGGCATATTGTGTTCGCCGATCAGACCGAGCTCGACGCGCTGAACCGAATCGTCCATCCGGGGGTCACGCGACTTCGCGATCGCGAGATCGCCGAGGCCAGAGAGAGGGGCGACCCGCTCGTGATATGCGTCATACCTCTATTGTTCGAGCGGAATCTGGTCGAGGAATTCGATGGGATTGTGCTCGTCGACGCGCCCCGTCCACTCAGACTCGAGCGTCTCGTCGCAACAAGAGGTCTCGAAGAGACGGATGCGATGAACATGATCGCTGCGCAGATGCCAGCCGAGCTGAAGCGTGCTCGCGCGGACTATGTGATCGAAAACACGGGCAGCATCCAGGATCTCGAGCGCGATGTGAATGCGCTATGGAGCTTCCTTCAGCGAAATGCTGTCGAGTCGGAAAGCGCAGTAGCGGTTTCTTGACACTGTTTTGAAGCGCCGATAGACTTCGCGCCCGGCCTCCCACCTGGCCGGCGATCGACTTACGCATCACAGCGGAGCAGAAGTGGCGAACATTCCCGGCGATCTCCTCTACACCGAAGAGCACGAGTACGTCCGCAAAGGAAAGGGCGCCGGGGATCCGGCTGAGATAGGAATCACCGACTACGCCCAGGGCGAGCTTGGCGACATCGTCTACATAGAGCTCCCGAAGGTCGGGGCCAAGTTCGGAAAGCACGACGTCTTCGGAACCATCGAGGCGGTGAAAGCCGTGTCGGAGCTCTTCTCTCCCATCGCCGGAGAGATCGTTGCGATCAACGATCGTCTCGACAAGGAGCCGGCGCTGGTGAACAGCGATCCTTACGGTGCGGGGTGGATGATTCGGATCAAGCCGAGCGACGCGTCAGAGCTCGAAGCTCTGATCAAGGCTGACGCCTACGCGCAGCACATCGGCGCCTAGCGTGGGCGTTGTCTTCTTTCGGTCCACGAAAGGCGAAGAAGGCTGATCCAGAAAACCGCGGCAAGCGCGATGTTCAGCGCCCAATAAGCCGCGCGATTGGGGAACCCGTCGAGCGTCCCTACGATACTGACGAAGATCAGCAGCAACGCCGCGATTATCACGGCTGCCATCAGACCCTTCGACGCACCGAGTCGCACGGAGCTGTTAGCACCCTTTGCGTGCGAGACGGCGAACGGAATCGCCGGTACGATCACCACCGCCGCAAAGATTATCCCGCCCCAATGCACGTTGTTCTACCTCGCTGGCTCCACCTTGAGCGCCCGTATTATTTCGTCGCTCGACCTGACTCTTCCGAGCCGGGGAAATATCGTCGTGACTGCGAACTCGTGCGCCCCCGGCGAGCTCGCCATCGCGTCTTCCGCAAAAACGAAGGCATACCCGCGCTCGTAACCGTCCCTCGCCGTCGATTCGACCCCGAAATTCGTCGCAATCCCGGCGATCACTATCGTGTCTATCTTGCGACGCCGCAGCTGCAGGTCGAGCGCGGTACCATAGAATGCGCCCCACTGCCGCTTGGTGACAAGAATGTCTTTGGCGTCCCTGCTCAGATCCGGCGACAGCTCGTCCCAGCCCTTTTCCATCGG
>DASXYR010000447.1:0-2975 GCA_036502385.1 Gemmatimonadaceae bacterium | reverse complement strand
ACATCGATGGCGAAGGCCAACGCACTCCTGATAGTGCCGGAGACCGACCCGAAAGTCCCCAAGGGGGCGCAGCTCAACGCGCTGATGCTCGACAACAGTCTCGAAGAGACGTCGGCGTTCTCGCTGTGATAGACACGGGCGATCTGTCGAGCGTCGAGAAGCCCCTCCTCTCGGGTGACGCGCTCGTCACCGCGCTGAATAGCCGGTTCAGAACGTCGGTGGAGGATGCGACGGTCGAAGCACACACGTTCAGCATACTGAAGCCGGCGAACTCTGACGACCTCATACGCGAGGAGGATTTCGTCAAGGATGAGCGGCTTCCGTACTGGGCCGACGTCTGGCCATCGTCGCTGATCCTGGCGGGGAAGCTGCTCGAGCTCGACGGCCGCGGAAAAACCGCGCTGGAGCTGGGATGCGGCGTGGGCTTGAGCACGCTGGCGGCGACCAAAGCGGGCTTCGACGTGCTGTCGACCGACTACTACGAGGACGCGCTCGACGTCACCCGCGCGAATGTGTTTCGGAATCTCGGCAAGCTGGCGCGAACGAGACTCGTCGACTGGCGGCATCTCCCCGTGGATCTCGGTACGTTCGACCTGGTGTTCGCTTCGGACGTGCTGTACGAGAAAGAGTACGCGCTGCTGCTCCCGGTCATTCTATCACGGGTGGTTTCTGCAGGGGGAGTCGCGTTGATTGCTGATCCGGGACGGGTGGCGGCACCGGACTTTGTCGGAGCGTGCGGGGAGCATGGGCTCGTGATTCGAGAGAAGGAGACGAGGCCGTTCGAGGTGGGGGAGATACGCCAGAAGATAGACCTCTACCAGATTGAAAGATCTTGAGCTGCAACATCAAAGCACGCGATCCGAGATCTCAGAAGCATGGATCGCAGATGTCGGACAACTGCTCAGGGACCGCCCTCGCGCAAATGGAACTGCGTGTGTCGTAGCGTCCTCCACATAGATCGGTCCGAGCGCAGTTGTCTGAGATCAGTCATCTATGCCTCTGAGATCTCGGATCGCGTGCTTGGCAGTTCAAACGCTTTTCGCATCACATCAGCCTGTACTTCGGCCCGCTCCCCCCTTCCCTCGGCGTCCATCTGGGGCCGAGTACATCGGTGGCTTTGCAGTCGATGCAGTTCGCGGGGCTCACCACCAGCCTCTCGCCGTCGCGTTCGTAGACGCCGGCCGGGCACATGTGCGCGTACAGCTCGGCGACGGCGGGCGTGACGTCCGGCCCGATGATCAGGTGCGACGGGATGTCGTCGCGCGTTGCGTTGCCGGATTTGAAAACAGCATCGAGCTTGCTGAGCGTGAGCTTTCCGTCCGGCACGAAGGGCTCGGCGGGAACGTCGAGGCGCGGGACGTCGGCGTCCTTGTGGGAATGGATCATCCCGCCTGGCAGCGCACCACGACTCACAGTCATCAGGCTGGCTTTCATCCCTGCCACGTAGAAATTGCTCTCCTGAAACGCGAGCCGCATGTTGCGGCGGCGGTAGAGATCCTTCGTGATGAAGCTGCCGTCAACCATCGCGTCGTACTCCTTGAGCGAAGCCGCCGACGTGTCCTTCCGCTTCAGTGCATCGAATGCGGCCCGCGCCGCGAACATCCCCGACTGCATCGCGTAGTGAATCCCCTTCAGCGACGCGACTTCGACGTAACCGGCGGAATCGCCGACGATCATCAGGCCATCGCCGTGGCGTCGTTTGGGAAGCGCGTAGTATCCGCCCTCGGGAATCGTCTTCGCGCCCCATTCCACCATCTCGCCACTCTCGAGAAGGTCGCGGAAAAACGGGTGCAGCTTCATCCGCTGCAGCATCTCGTGGACATCGTCCGTCGTGCGCTTGTAGTCGAGCCCAGCAACCAGCCCGATCGCGATGAGATTTCGGCTGAGCGGATACATGAAGCTTCCGCCGAATACATCTCGCGGCAGCGGCCAGCCGAGCGTGTGAACGATCGAGTCGAGGGGCTTGAGTGTCTCCCAAATCTCCTTCACGCCCAGCGCGAAGATCTGTGGGTTGTCGGATCCGATCTTCTGCCACTCGAGGTAGGCTTGCGACAGCGTGCCGCGCGTTCCCTCCGCAAGCACGGTGATCTGTGCGGTGATGTCGGTCGGCGGAGAGAATGAGCTTCCCGGATCGCCGCTGCGGGCGAGTCCCGTCGGCGTCGTGCGCACGCCAGTGACGCGACTCCCCTCGGTGAGCAAAGACGCGGCGGGAAATCCGGTGAAGATGTTCACTCCAAGCGATTCCGCTTTTTCACCGAGCCAACGGACGATCTCGCAGAGGGAGGCGATGTACAGCCCGTGATTCTGCATCGTCGGGGGCGTCGGAATTCGAATCGCGCGAGTCCTGGTAAGGAAATGCACGCGCTCACCCGTCACGGGAGCGCGAAATGGAAAATCCTTGTCCTCGAGCTCGGGAAAGAGGGATCGCATCGCGATCGGGTTCACCACCGCTCCCGAGAGCGAGTGCTCGCCGAGCGCACCCGCCTTTTCAAGGATGCCGATCTGAACATCGCCAAGGGGACCGCCGGCTTCGTTGTCTGCCTTGATCAACTTCGCCAGCGCGATGGCGCCCGCCAGACCGGCCGGACCTCCGCCCACGAACAGCACGTCCATCGGCACCGCTTCGGCGTCCGGCGGCTCCGTCAGCACCAGCTGCTCGAGTGGAAGCGGCGCCTGATGGCGGCTAGGCAGCACTGTTCCGGCGCGGTCGGGCATCAGTGGTGCTTCTTGGCTTCGCGGATCGCGTCTGTGAGCGCGGGAACGACGTCGAAGACGTCGCCGACGATTCCGTAATCGGCGACCTTGAAAATCGGCGCATCCTTGTCCTTGTTGATGGCGACGATCGTCTTCGACGTTCTCATTCCGGCGAGGTGCTGCACTGCACCCGAGATCCCGACCGCGATATACAGCTCGGGGCTCACCAGGCGACCGGTCTGGCCGATCTGATCGCTATGTGGACGCCATCCGTCATCCGT
>DASXYR010000446.1:0-14976 GCA_036502385.1 Gemmatimonadaceae bacterium | reverse complement strand
CACAAGAAAACCGCGGAATTTCAGCGCATTTACAGGGAGTATGAAGGAATTCTCGGGCCCGAAGCGTTGGAGCTTGCGCTCGAGATGTTCCGTTCCGCGCCTGAGAATAGCGACGACAAGCGGTCCGCGCAGTGGCTGCTGGAGTGGGAGATCGAGTCGCAGGCATCCAAGCCATTGGCGCCCCTCGACGAGCGCGAGATCGAGTGGGAGAACTCCGCGGTCATTCATTCGCCGGATGGTCGCGTAATCCAATACCAGGCTGCGCCGATCGAGATCGCAAATACCACGGACCGAAAGCTTCGCCTGGCGCTCGACGCGGCGCGCGTCAAGCTCGTCGAGAAGGAGCACGCACCGATCCGTCTCGAGCGGTTGCAGCGGGAGAAGGAATACATCGAATCCCTCGGCGTCGCCGCGGATTACAACAACTCTTTCGAGGCCGTGACGGGAATCTCGCTCGCCTCGCTCGCTGAAAGCTGCGAGGATTTTCTCCGCGACACGCAAGCGATGTGGGACGACACACTGCCTGGCGTTCTCAAGAAGTCGCTTGGTATCCGGCCATCGCAGGCCAAACGACCCGACGCGCTCGCGCTTTTCCGGGCGTCGCAGTACGATGATGCTTTTCCCGGCAACCAGATGGAGTCGGTGATACGCAGAAACGTGACGGAGATGGGCATCGACCCCACCGCGAATGGACGGATCATCTTCGACGTGGGAGATCGCGAAGGAAAAAGGTCTCGCGCGTTCTGCTCCCCGGTCCGTGTGCCGGATGAAGTGTATCTCGTGTTGCGCCCGCATGGAGGGCAGAGCGACTACAACACTTTCCTGCACGAGCTTGGACACGCGCTCCACTTCGCTTACGCGAGCTCGGAATTTCCGTTTGAGTTCAGGTGGCTGGGCGACAACTCGGTGACCGAATCCTACGCGATGCTCTTCGACCACCGAATGCAGGACAAAGGCTGGTTGACGCGTTACGCACAGCTAGGCTCGATGAGGATACCCGACTTCCTTCGTACCGCTGGATTCGAGGAGCTGCATTTCCTGCGTCGGTATTCCGCCAAGTTCCTGTACGAGCGGACGCTGTACAGCGGAGAGCTCCCCTGGGACGAGCTGCCGGATCTGTACGTTTCGCTCCTCACGAACGCTACCGGATTCGAGTACGACCGCGCCGACGCTTTCGTGGATGTCGATCCGCGATTCTATTCGTCCCGATATCTGCGGGCCTGGCAGCTTCAGTCGGTGCTGAACGAGGAGCTGACTGCGCGATTCGACAGCGACTGGTACAGAAATCCGAGCGCTGGACCATGGATGGTCGGAGAGCTGTTTTCATCCGGTCAGCGCAACACCGCTGAGGAAATTGCGGCGCGCGTGTCGACGGCGCCGGAGAGGAGTGGAAGGAACGTCGAAGGAGTCGGCCAGCACGGCGCTCTTTCGTTCAGCCCGCTGATCCGCAAGGTCGAGGCGCTGCTTGCCTGATTGGGGCGCCATCGAGTCAGAGACCGTTTCCCGACTCCAGGCGATCATCCAGTTCGATACGACAAATCCGCCGGGCAACGAGCTGCCGCTCGCGCGCTATCTGGAAGGCGCACTCCGCAGCGAAGGTGTCGAGACCAATCTTCTCGAAGTAGGCGACAACCGCGCCCAACTGATCGGACGAATTCGCGGCACGGGTGCCAGGCGTCCGCTGATCCTGCTCGCGCACATGGACGTCGTTGGCGTCGAGCGAGAGAAGTGGACGCGTGACCCGTTTCGCGGGGAGGTCCACGATGGATATCTGTACGGCCGCGGCGCGATCGATGACAAGGGGATGCTCGCGGCGAACCTGATGACAATGCTGATGCTCAAGCGCGAGGCGGCAACGACGCTGGATCGCGATGTACTGTTCGTCGCGACTTCGGACGAAGAGGCCGGCGGTGAGCGTGGCATGGCCTGGCTGGTGGAGCACCACCCCGAGCTGCTGGACGCGGAATTTGCGCTGAACGAAGGCGGTCGCACGCGCATCGTTCGCGGAGGCCGGACCTACCTGGCCGTGCAGAGCGCGGAAAAAGTCTCGCATGTCGTGACCGTGACGGCGACTGGATCAGCGGGTCACGCCGCGATTCCACTGGCAGACAACGCCATCTTCCGTCTCGGTCGAGCGCTGGAAAGCCTGTCGATGTACACTGAACCCGTGATGTTGACCGAGATCACCGGACGATTCTTCGGCAAGCTAGCCGAGATCTGGCCCGATCCCCTGGAAAAGGCCGCGATGATCGATCTCGTGTCGAGCGATCCAAAGAGAATCGAAGCAGGCGGAGCTGTGCTCTCGCGTACCGCGGTCTTCAATGCGGTGCTTCGCAATGGCATCTCTCCAACAGTGGTGGCAGGCGGCAAACAGTTCAACGTCATTCCGGCGAGCGCGCAGGCGGTGCTCAATGTGCGCACACTTCCGGGTCACTCGATCGACAAGGTGGTCAACCGCCTTCGCGCGATCGTCTCGGAGCCAGGCGTGACAATCGAGCTAACTGCGCGCGGAGAGGACGCACCGGCGTCCGACCCGACTTCCGCGATGTTCTCAGCGATCGTCGACGCGACTCACCAGCTGGATCCGACGATTGCCGTGGTTCCGTACCTGAGCACCGGCGTCACCGACAGCGCCCGTCTGCGTCGCCTGGGAGTGAAGGCGTACGGCGTGCTGCCCTTTCCGATGGGCGAGGACGACGAAAAGCGGATGCATGGGGCGGATGAGAGGGTGCCGCTCAAGTCGCTGCACTTCGGGGTGAGGATGATATACGAGGCTACGCGGCGGGTTTGCAGGCCGGGCTAACGACAACAACAAAGCACGCGATCCGAGATCTCAGAAGCACAGATCACAGATGTCGGACAACTGCTCAAAGACCGACCCTGGTGGCATAACAACTAGGGCAACCGCCTTTGTTTTCACGCCACCACGATCGGTCTTTGCGTTGTTGTCTCAGATCTGTGATCTATGCTTCTGAGATCTCGGATCGCGTTCTGTTGCAGTTCCGCCAGCCGAGAGAATGCCGTTGTTCTAGAGTCCTTGCAGTTCGTCCGCGATGCGCTTCCCGTCGTACATCTTGCGGAGCGCCTCAGTAATCCCTCTCGAGTGCACGCTCACCGTCCTCCCGACGTCTGTCGAGAAGATGAACCGGTTCGACACGCCCTCAATGTTCGAATCGAAAACCAGCCCCACCACCTCGGCGTTTCGATTGATCACCGGGCTGCCCGAATTGCCGCCGATAATGTCATTCGTCGAAACGAAATCGTACGGCGTGGACAGCTCGAGGTTCCCCTTCCGGTCGACCCACCGCTGCGGGAGCTTGAACGGATCCTTGTCGTCGAACGCGGCCGACCGCTCGTAGAGCCCGTAGAACGTCGTCTTGTAGGGCGCGATCGTTCCGTTGCTGGGGAATCCCTTTACCACGCCGTCGCTGATGCGGAGCGTGAACGTCGCATCGGGCGGGAGAGCCGTTCCGTACGCCGCGAAAAGCGCCTGGCCGATCTTTTCGCTGTTCGTGGCGATCGTTGCGTTGAGCGCGTTCGCGCGCGTCAGCTGCGCGCGGCTCAGCGGATCGATTGCGCGGGCAAACACGATCATTGGATCCGTTGACGAAGCGATGGCTGCCGCTCCGCCCTGAATGAGATTCTGACGAAATGACTGATCGCCGATCCTGGTGCCGCGGACGAGCTCGGCGGCTCGCGCGTCGGGAGTTTTCCCGGCCAGTGCAGCCGTGAGGAATGGATCGCTTGCTGGAAGCTCACCCTGTGCCGCGCGCAGTTGCGCTGCGATCGCCAGCCGCTCGAACGCCGTGTCAATCGGAACGGGCCCGGAGATGGAATTCCTGATGTTCGTCAAACCCGCGCCGCGATACTGTGCGAGGCGCTCGGCGTCCGGCTTCCCGCTCTCGGACGCAACGCGAACGAGACCGGCGGCGAGCTGCAGCAGATTGGATCCGCCGCCGAACCCGTAGTACCTGAGCTGCGGATTGAAGGTCGCGAGCTCGCGCTGCGCCGCCGCGATCGCGTCCCACGTTCCACCGTACTGTGCCTGAAGCCTTGGATCCGCGGCGATCCGGGCTCTGAACTCACGCTCGAAGGCCGCCTTCTTGGCCATGCTAAGCGTGTCGAGGAGACCGGCGCGATATCCCGTCACAGCCTTTTGTGAATTGGCGATTCCGAATACGTCGTTCTGGTAGCGGCGAGCAGCCGATGTATCGGTGCGCGCGAGCTGATCGTAGATCGCCAGCGAGCGCCTGTAGGCAGCGAGCGATGCCGGATAGCCGACGTCCCGCAGAAATGCCATTTGCGAAAGCGTGTTGAGGCGACCAGTGGATCCCGGATTGCCGACCACGAAAACCAGCTCGTTTTCGCCCGCGCCGGCCGGACTCCATTTGAGATAGTCAGTTGGACTGTACGGCTGCCCGTTCTCGTAGACGCGCAGCAGCGTCAGGTCGAGGTCGTACCGCGGATACGTAAAGTTGTCGGGATCGCCGCCGAAGAATGCGATGTCCCCTTCGGGCGCCATCACCAGCCGGATGTCGTTGAAGCGACGGTACCGATACAGCGAGTAAATACCGCCCTGGTAAAGCGTGACTACCTGACAATTGAGCTGCGTCTGCTGCTTGCACTCGTCCTGAATTTGCGCGATGACCGCGTTTCGCTGCGCAGTCTGTTCGGCGGGTGTGGATCCTGTTATGGCGCCCCGTACCCTGTCCGTCACATTCTGAATCGACTGCAGCTGATCGACGTAGAGGCCCGCGCATTTTTTCTCGTCGGCAAGCGTCCCCGCCGCGAAGCCCGTCTGGATGTAGTTGGAATCGGCCGGCGAAGAGCTGGCCGTGCAATCGCGTCCGCAATGGTGGTTGGTCATCACCAGGCCGTGCGCCGAGACGAACGACGCGGAGCAGTTGGGAAGTCGGACCGACGCGAGACGCACGTGGTCGAGCCATTTCTGGTCGGGGGCGAAATTGTAGGTCCGGCGCCAGTAGTCGAGCGGCGGTGCGTCGAAGGTCCACATCGTGCCGAACTCCGGCTTGTACGTTGCCGGCGGCAGCTGGCCCACCATCACCGGCCGCGCTGAGGTGACCTGTGCCGAAGCCTGGGTCGATGCAACGAGCGCGACGGCACCGGCCAGCGCGCGGAGGATGGATCTACTCGTCAGCATTTTGGTCGTCCTGTTCGTGTAGGTTTTGTCAGCGCGAAGTTGCAAGATTTCGACCGTGACCCGTCATCGGCTTGTCGCTCTGCACGGGCGGGTCTAGATTGCACGGACCAATCATACCTCCTTACCGTTCAGCAATGGCACCGCGTAACCGCACCCTTCAGCAGACGACCACCAGCCTCACTCCCGCGCAGGCGCTGGACGAGGCAAAGCGATTCTTTTCTCGACAGAACGGGGTCTATGCGGCGTTTCCCGAGCAGGAGAGCGCCACCCATCTCACGATGCGGGGTCAGGGCGGGGAAGAGGTGGTAATCGGCGCGTTTGCCGACGCGAGTGGTACCAAGGTCACCGGCTCGACGTATCTGTTCGATCAGCAGGTAGCCCGATTCCTGTCTACGCTCGCGCCGCTGCCGCTCGAAGTCACCGACGCGAGCGACGTATGAGTCCAAAGGCTCCTTTCGTGAATAGCCTTCGCACTCGGGGCGATGCATTCCAGCTCGGCGTGCCCTCGACCCAGATATTTCACGTCAGGGCACAGGTGCTCGAGGCGTGGGATGCCATTCGAATCGACGCGAATCCATCTGCATCGGTGAGGAGTCTCAAGCAGCTCGCGCTCCGCGAGCTCTACCCGGACGTTCGGCACGAAGACGACTACGTCGTCAAGCTCCACGGTTTCGAGATTCTCGACGAGGACGCGCCGCTTTCATCGACTGCCGCCAAGAACGGATCGACTTTTCTGATCACGGATCGCCGCCGGCGTCCGGTAGAATAGCGGCTCGCCCCCACGGTCCCCACGAAAATGCGGGCCGCCTTCATTTCCAGCAGCGATTGCGGCCGTCACGACACCGGGTGGGGGCACCCTGAGCACGTCGGCCGTCTCCGCGCGATAACGCGCGCGCTCCGGCTCGATCCGGAGTTCTTTCATACGGTCGATCACCTCGAGGGCCGCCACGCAACTATCGACGAGCTCGAGATCGTGCACGACGCCGCCTACATACGGTCGATCCAGGAGATAACCGGGATGGGCGGCGGTCGACTCGACACCGACACCGTTGTCAGCAGCGGTTCGTGGGACGCCGCGACTGCCGGAGCCGGCTGCGTTCTTTCGGCGGTAGACCTCTCGGCGAGCGGCGTTCACCCGCGCAGTCTTTCGGCGGTGCGTCCACCGGGACACCATGCCGTGCGCGACCGGGCGATGGGATTCTGTCTCTTCGGAAACGTCGCCCTCGCGGCGCACTATGCGCGGAGGAGGCACGGACTCAACAGGATTCTCATCGTCGACTGGGACGTGCACCACGGCAATGGAACGCAGGCATTGGTGGAGAACGAGCCCGACATCCATTTCGTATCGATGCACCAGTGGCCGTGGTATCCTGGAACCGGGGCAGCGGAAGACCGTGGTCCGCACCGTTCGATCTGGAACGTCCCCAAGTCGCCAGGCCTTCCGCGCGCCGAGTATATCAGTTCACTCGAGACGGCGATCGACGCCGCCACGAAGGGCTTCGTTCCCGATCTCATTCTCATCTCCGCCGGGTTCGACTCCCTTGCCGGCGATCCGTTGGGCGGATTCACGTTGGAGGTCGAGGATTTCGAGGCGCTTACGCACTCATTGGTGGCCCGCGCCAAATCGTGGTGTGGGGGCCGAGTCGTGAGCGCGCTGGAGGGTGGATACGCGCCGGACCGGCTCGCTCAGGCGAGCGTGCGTCATCTGGCCGCGCTCGCCGTATAGCGACTATCTTGCATGGGTGACGGCCCCCAGAGCGCTCCTCCAGGACGTGAGACCGACGGCGGTCGCCAGGACTTACAGCTGCTATCACAACCCGCAGGACGGGGTCCAGGAAAACCTCTCCCGCGACCAGATTGCCAAGGCGGTCGGCTCCGGTCAGGGTACGCTGTGGGTCGATCTCGACACACGCTCCGGAGAGCAGCTGTCGATTCTGTCAGACCTCTTCCACTTCCACCCGCTCGCGATAGAGGAAGCGACGAATCCCGAAGCGCGCGTAAAGCTCGAGGAGTTCGACACTTACCTCCTTCTGATCGTGCGCACAGTGGCGTTTTGTGAGACCACCGAAGATCCCTACGACCTCGACACCGTCAACATCGCCTTTTTCCTTGGCGCCAACTACGTGGTGACGGTCCACGGCGCGGACACGAATCCAGTCTCCACGACCACGGAGCTGCTTCATCGGAAACCGGAGCTCGTTGCACACGGACCAGCCCGATTGATGCACGCAATCGTCGACCAGGCGGTTGATGCCTATTTTCCTATCATCGACAAGCTGGACGAGTTCATGGACAGCCTTGAAGAGCGGATCTTTGCCCAGTTCGATCAGAACTCGCTGCGGGACGTTTTTGCCGTAAAACGGCTTGTGCTGTCGCTCCGGCGGCACCTGGCTCCCGAGCGGGATGCGCTGAATGTCCTCACCAACCGTCCGAGCACGCTTCTCACCCCGGACACGCAGATATACTACCGGGACATCTACGACCACGTCCTCCGCATCTACGACGCGCTCGAGACATTTAGAGATCTGCTGAGCAGTACATTGGATAGCTATCTAACGCAGGTGTCCAATCGTCTAGGTATGGCGACCAAGGCCCTCAGCGTGGTCGCGACCGTAACGCTTCCTTTCGTCGTAGTCAGCGGGATGTGGGGAATGAACTTCGAGAGTATTCCGCTTCACGGTAATCCGCACGGCTTCATGATCCTGGTGTTCGCGCAGCTCGGGCTCGGTTTGCTAATCCTCGCAGGTCTCAAATGGCGCAAGCTTCTTTGAACGCACTGAGACTCTTCGGCGTCGCCGCCGTTGAGTCAGGGCACACGACATCCCTCGCCGCGGGCACGACGCTTACGCACTACCGCGCGCTGGCTGCGATCGTCGAGCCGTCCCATTACACGCCGGTCAATCTCGACGACGGCGAGATGGACAAGTACCTCCGCGTTCTGGAGGAGGCGTACACGCACTCGACGGTTCTTCCTGCTCCACCGGGCACGGTCTTCCGGTCGGAAGGGACGCTCTCGCGTTGGCTCGAGCTCCACTACTTCACGCTGACCGAGGCCCTCTCGGTGATCGAGGGTCACGCTGCCGCTCGTGTGAGTATCACGACTTCAAACGAAGGCGGCGAAGATGAGACGCAAAAGAGCATGGCGGCGCTTGCAGCCGAGAGTCTCCGGTTGCTGAGGACCCAGGCCGCGGCGACGGTGACGCTGCCCAAGGCGGATGGTGACGAAGCGGAAGGGGTCGTCGCGCGCGCATCGTTTCTCATCGACGGCCAACGCTGGCAGAGCTTTCAGGATACTGTTTCCAAGGAAGCGCGACGCCAGACAGCGCTCGACTTCAAGCTGACAGGCCCCTGGCCGCCGTACGACTTCGTGCGCATGCAGTTCGGAACCTGACGAATGTTCTGTTCTGATTGCGGGAGCTGGAACCGCGCCGAGGCAGCGCGATGCGTGCGCTGCGGGATTCGCATGCCCGAGAGCGCGGACCGCCGTCAGGCTCCGCCCGATCCATCGGTCACTGCGCTCCGCCAGGTCACGGGTGGGCGCTACACGATCATGCACCGCGTCGGTGAAGGCGGAATGGCGAGCGTCTATTACGCGTTGCACGTGTGCCTCGATTCGCCGGTGGTCATCAAGGTTCTCCACCCGCACCTCGCGCGCGAGCACGAGATGCGCGAGCGATTCCGCCGCGAGGCCGAATCCGCCGCCCAGCTGATGCACCCGCACATCTGCAAGATCATCGACTTCGGGCAGGTGGATGACCACGTCTATCTCGTCATGCCTTATCTCGCGCGCGGGACGTTGAGTGACCGCATCGGCGGACACCGATCGCTCGCGCCGGAGACGACGGCGGCCGTTGCGGCGCAGGTCGCCACGGGGCTCGACTACGCCCACCGTCGCGGCCTGGTGCACCGCGACATCAAGCCCGACAACATCCTCTTCGACGAGGATGAAAATGCGGTCGTGACGGATTTCGGCATTGCCACCGGCCATTTCCGGAGCCGCATGACGGGCAGCGGGAACGTCATGGGCACGCCGCACTACATGTCGCCGGAGCAGGCGAGGGGAAAGCTTCTCGACGGCCGCAGCGACATCTACGGGCTTGGCGTCGTGATGTACGAGACGCTCCTCGGTTTTCCCCCCTTTGATGGGGCCGACAGCTACTCCATCAGCTACAAGCACGTCACGGAGACCGCCGTCGCGCCGGACGTCGTCGAGTCGCGCATTCCGGCGCAGCTATCGGCAATCGTAATGCGCTGCCTCGAAAAGAATCCGGCGCACCGCTACGAGCGCGGCAACGACCTCGCCGATGCGCTGATCAATTTCCTCTCGGGTGCTTCCGCGCACAACGAGTTCCGGATCGCGCGCGTGGCGCGCGGCACCGCGACTGTGGCCGCCGGATGAAGCTTGCGTACCAGACAATCGAGCTCAAGCCGACACACCCGTTCGTCATCGCGCGCGGTGGCTACACGCAGCATCGGACCGTCGTCGTGCGCATCAGCGACGACCACGGCGTCGAGGGATTTGGCGAGGCCGCCCCGAATCGCTATTACGGCGAGTCCGTCGAGACCGTGATCGCAGCGCTTGGCCAGTTCAAGTCACTCATCGAAGGCAAGGATCCGATCCTCCTCGAATCGATCGAGGCGAGCCTCAACCGCACGCTCCGCGGAAATGCGTCGGCCAAGGGCGCCGTCAGCGCTGCACTCCACGACCTCGTCGGAAAGCGCCTGGGTCTCCCGGTTCACCGTCTGTGGGGGCTCGATCCAGCAGCCTCGCCGCAATCCAGTTTCACCATCGCGATCGCCGACAATAACGTTCTTGAGGAAAGGGTGAGAGAGGCTGGTGACTACCCTATTCTGAAGATCAAACTCGGAACCGATCGCGACATGGAGATAGTGCGCATCGTGCGGACGGCTGCGCCGAACAAGCGACTGCGCGTGGACGCGAACGCTGCATGGACGGCGAAACACGCCGTTCTCATGAGCGATTTCCTCGCCGACCACGGTGTCGAGATGCTGGAGCAGCCCGTCGCGGCCAACGACATCGAGGGGCTGCGCTTCGTGCGCAAGAATTCGAAGCTGCCCGTATTCGCGGACGAGTCGTGCCTCGTTGCGACCGACATCGCCAAGCTCGCCGGAGCTGTCGACGGTATCAACATCAAGCTCGCGAAGTGTGGCAGCCTGCGTGAAGCGCTGAGGATGGTGCATACGGCGCGCGCCCTCGACATGCAGGTGATGGCCGGTTGCATGATCGAGAGCTCGCTCGGCATCTCCGCCATTGCCCAGATCGCTCCTCTCCTCGACTCGGCCGATTTCGACGGAGCCGCGCTCCTTTCGAGCGATCCCTTTCGGGGTACCACCATCGCGCGCGGCCAAATCAAGCTTTCCGACGGACCCGGCCTCGGCGTCCTTCCGGCGTCCGGCGCCGATCTGAACCCGGCATTCAAGAGTGCGTGAGAAGCCGTCCAGATTCGTCGAAGTCGCGTTGCCCCTCCCGCTGTTCCAGAACTTCACATACGCCGTAGAAGAGGGACTCGCGAATCCGGTGGTGATCGGCTCGCGCGTGGTCGTTCCCCTCCGCAACGGCCGCGAGATCGGAGTGTGCGTCGGCCTGAGCGACTCGAGCCCGCTCAAGCGAAAACCGAAAGCGATTCTGGAATCGCCGGATGCGGAGCCCGCGGTCAGCGCGTCGCTGCTCGAGCTATGCCGATGGATGGCGGAGTACTACATCGTGCCGCTTGGAGTGATACTCCGGACGGTGCTTCCAGCTGCACTCACCGGCGCTGAGTCGCCGCACCCAACCCTCAAGACTCAGCGCATCTTCAAGGTTGGCGTCGAGATTCCCTCGCTGCTCCAGCGCGACAAAGTCTTCTCGCGATCGAAGCAGCAGCGCGCAGTGTTCGAGTTGATCGAGTCCCTTGGAAACCGCGCAACGGTTGACCAGCTGACGTCACAGCTCGAGTTCTCGCCCTCCGTGCTCAAGTCCCTCGAGAAACGCGGACTGATCATCATCGAAGAAGAGGCGGTCGAGCGCGATCCGTTCTCGACGCGCGGCGGAATGTCCGCGACGCGGCTCAGTCCCACGCCGGCGCAGCAGGGCGCCGTCAATGCGATGGCGGCGGCCGAGCGGGGCGACGTGTTTCTGTTGCACGGAATCACGGGGAGCGGGAAGACGCTCGTGTATATCGAGCTATTGCGAAAGATTGTGGATGAGCGCGGCCAGACGGCGATCGTGCTCGTTCCGGAGATCGCGCTCACCCCACAAATTGTCGATCGGTTTCGCGCGGCGTTCGGCGACCGGATCGCCGTCCTTCATTCGGCGTTGAGCGAAGGCGAGCGCTATGATGCCTGGCTCGCCCTCAAGCGCGGCGACAAAAGGATCGTTGTCGGCGCGCGATCGGCCGTCTTCGCCCCACTGGAGAATCTCGGCGCGATCATCGTAGACGAAGAGCACGAGTCCAGCTACAAGCAGGGTGAAACGCCCCGGTATCATGCGCGCGAAGTCGCGATCGTGAGGGCGAGAGGCGAAGGCGCAATCACCGTGCTCGGCAGCGCGACGCCATCGCTTGAGAGTTGGGCGAACGCGACGTCGGGGAAGTACAGACTGCTGACGCTGCCCGATCGCGTCGGGGGCGGGCGCCTTCCAAGCGTGGAAGTGATCGACCTGCGAAGGATTGCTGTCAACTACTCGGGAATGGCGCAGGGCGGGATCGACTACGGGGCCGTGATACGCGAGCCCCTGCACGACGCAATCGTCGAGTGCCTGGCGCGCGGTGAGCAGAGCATTCTCCTTCTCAACCGGCGTGGATACTCGTCGTTCATACAGTGCATCGACTGCGGCGCCGTCGCGACCTGTCCCAACTGCAGCATCACGCTCACGCACCATCGCAATCCCGAGCGGCTCGTCTGTCACTATTGCCTTCACAAGGAAGACCCGCGCCCCGACTGTGCGCGGTGCGGCGGCAGAAACCTGAAGCAACGCGGCCTGGGCACGCAGCAGGTCGAGCGCCTTCTAGCGGAGAGATTTCCGGCGGCACGAATTGCCCGGATGGATGTCGACACCACGAGCGGTAAATGGGCTCATACCCGAATCCTGGATCGCGTTGCAGCCGGAGAAGTCGATATCCTCCTCGGAACGCAGATGATCGCGAAGGGACTCGATTTTCCGAACGTCACGCTGGTGGGAGTCGTCGACGCAGATGTCGGTATTAATCTTCCTGATTTCCGGGCGTCGGAGCGCTGCTTCCAGCTTCTGAGCCAGGTATCAGGGCGCGCTGGCAGGGGAGAGAAGGGAGGTAAGGTCCTGATCCAGACGCGGATCCCGTCGCACCACGCGGTGCGCTACGCCGTCTCGCACGACTACGCGTCGTTCGTGCGCGACGAGATGGCGGGACGCGTAAATCCACCGTACCCGCCCAATGTTCGACTCGTGAACATTGTATTCAGCGGGTTGGTGGAAGAATCCACCGCGCAGTTGGCGATTCACGCCGGCGAATGGCTCCGCGAATTGATCACGACTCGCGCGGGAAACGAAGTGGCGGTGGTCGGCCCCGCGCCCTGCCCAATCGAGCGCATCAAGAATCGCTGGCGGTGGCACGTTCTGCTAAAGAGCGAGCACCCGGCCGAGTTGACGCGGGTGAGCCGGTACTTCATGGAGAGGTTCGAGGTGCCGAGTACGGCGCAGCTGAGGGTGACGTTGGACAGGGATCCGGTGGCTTTGCTTTAGGACAGGCGGACTTGCCTTGATGGGATTGAAGAACTGCAAATCACGCGATCCGAGATGTCAGAGGCGCAGATCTTAGATCCGGGACAACTGCGCCAAGACCGGCCTCGCTGGCGTTAGGCCAAAGGCAGGCGCCTTTCCCGGACGCCGATGCGATCGGTCCTGGAGTAGTTGTCTGGGATCTGTGATCAATACTTCTGAGATCTCGGATCGCGTGCTTTGTTTTGTCGTTAACCTTCCCCCCGAAACCCCCTTCGATCACCTAACTTTGTACTGTGACGACTCTACGACATCCCGACTTCACGAGACCCGAGCTAACCAACGCCCCCGACGCGCGGTTTGTTCCCGCTCCGGCCGACGGTGTCCTGCCCGAGAATTTCTTTTCCACTACGAATCTTCCGACGTACGTCCGCATCAAGGGAAAGTGGCGAATGCCGCGCGAGCCACGGATGGATTCGGCGCTCGTTCTCGATGGCGATGACCTGTGGATCCGTGAAGGCCGCCGCCTGAAGAAAGGCGACATGGTCGCGGTGGGCGCCGAAGAGGACGGTAGCGAAGGAATCTACGTCCACACCTCCTCCTTTCTCGCCGACGAGGAAGGCGAATTCAAGTTCATGACGAGCGAGGTGTCGCGCGAGAAGCCTATCGACTACGCGCTGATGGCGCATATCCTCCTCGAGGAACGGGACAG
The DNA here is from genome assembly GCA_036502385.1 of Gemmatimonadaceae bacterium. Lineage (GTDB taxonomy): Bacteria > Gemmatimonadota > Gemmatimonadetes > Gemmatimonadales > Gemmatimonadaceae > UBA4720. The sequence goes on along the minus strand of DASXYR010000446.1, from coordinate 1,407 downwards.
GGGCGGATACCCCATCTGGGTCACTGGGCCGGCACTCGTTCATTCGCGCGCACGCGCCGATATGGTGTGGTTCATCGAGAACGGATTCGTCTCGGCGCTGCTCGCCGGCAACGCCGTCGCGGTTCACGACATCGAGGCCTCGATCTTCGGCACGACGCTCGGTATGACACGGACTGGTGAGGCGACGACGGGTGGACACGGCCTCCACATGCGCGCGATCAACAAGGTTCGCGCGGCGGGTTCCATTGCGAAGGCGGTGGAGCAGGGCGTGATCAAGGACGGGATCATGCACGCGTGTGTGATGAAAGGCATTCCGTTCGTTCTGACCGGTTCGATTCGCGACGACGGTCCGCTTCCGGAGGTGATCACCGATACACTCGCCGCACAGGATGCGATGAAGCGTCATACCATCCGCGCGACGATGGCGGTGTTGATCGCGACGGCGCTCCACGCGATAGCGACCGGCAACATGCTTCCGGCTTACGTCACTGAGGCGGACGGGTCGATGCGCGAGCTGCCGACCATCTGCGTCGACTCGTCGGAGTTCGTGGTGAGCAAGCTGAAGGACCGCGGCACGCACCAGGCCTTTGGCGTGGTGACGAACGCCCAGGATTTCATGCACATTCTCAAGCTCTACGTCGAGCGCGAGCTCAGCGACCGAGAAGCGTCGAGGGCCGGAACCCAACCAGTGAAAGCACGGGCGTGATCGAGACCACGGAAAGGTTCCTGCGCGACATCGCCGACCGCATCGGTCTTACCTCGGTCGACGAGGTGAGGCTGTTTCCGCCAATGCGTCAATCCGGCGTTGAAACCGGCGTGGCTGTTGTCGCAGCGATTCCGCTCCCCCCGGAAGGCGAGCACGTCCACCTGGCTGACGAGCCGCCGGAGGCGCTGAGCGAGAGCGCCGGCGACGAATTTCTTCCGATCGAAGAAGAGGACCGTGAGATCATCGTGCACCGTCACACGGTTTTCACCGCCCGCTACCGGCACACCCTCAAGGGCCCCGACCGCGGAAAGTGGGAAGTGGATGTCCGCGCGGAGGCCGACGCGCCGCTCGTTACGCTCGATCAGGTCGTGAAAGGCGTGATGAAGAGAGCCGGAGAGCCGTTCGAGCCGGAGAAGCTATCGGCGGCGGAGTTTCGGACGATCGTCGAGAGCGTTTCGACCGTCCTTTAGACTCGGCTACAAAGGCATTTCTATTTGGGTCGGTGAGCGTGTCCTCTTCGGCAAAAACGCTCGCTCCGGGTGCCCGCTTGCGGGCAGGGAGAGCCCCTAACAGCGCGCCTTCGCTCCGCTCAGTCGCGGGTCTCCTGGTCGCTCGCTGAATTTTGCCTGCGAGGACACCCGCACCGCCCTCCCAATCGAGATCTTTACAACCGGGATCTTCTGCAACCTTTCTCCGATTGC
>DASXYR010000445.1:0-4259 GCA_036502385.1 Gemmatimonadaceae bacterium | reverse complement strand
AACCCGACCTCGCGAAGTCTGTCGTAGACCTGTCGGTACCAACGCGCGGTTCCCGACTTCCCACCGCCGAAGCGATTCCATACGGTTTCCGGATCGACGGTACGACGCAGATCCGCGACTATGGACGACGCATTGTGGACTTTGTCGGCTGCACAAACCCACCGTGCTTGCTCAGTCGCCGTGCCGAGCCGCTCGAGATAGTCCTCTTTCCGGTCCTCGCCCGAGAGTTCGACGCCATCATCATCGTGCCGTCGGTAGGTGACGGCAAGAACCGTATCCAGAACAGTCGGCCCGAACTTGTCTCCGATTCTCTGCTCGAGCATTTCCCGCGTATAGCCGTCGCGAATACAGTCCTCGATCACGTCGTGCAGAATGCCCGCCACCACCGTGTCATTGTCACGTCCATAGCGCGTGAGAATTATCGCCACATTTGCTGGATGTGTCAGGTACGGGAGCTTGGTCCCTTTTCGCACCTGTCGGTCGTGATGTTTGGCCGCGAAGGCGAGCGCGTGATTGATGACATCCGAATAGCCTGGGATGGTCATTGCATTATAGTCGCGAACCGGGAAACGAGTCGCTCGAGGCCGCGCTGGTCATCATCATTGAACGCATCGAGCTGCCCGGAATCTATGTCGAGAACAGCGATTAGATCACCCTGAGGATCACGTACGGGAACCACGATTTCAGAACGGGATCGAGCGTCACAGGTTATGTGGCCGGGAAATTTCTCGACATCTGGAACGATCACCGTCTTCATTTCCGCTGCGGCGGTGCCGCAAACTCCACGTCCAAAAGTGATCTCGAGACATCCCAGAGAACCCTGGTATGGCCCAACGCGAAGCAACGCCCCCGGTTTTACAACTCTATAAAACCCGGTCCATAGATGCCCGAACGCATGATGAATGAGCGCGGCCATCGTGGACATTGCGGCAATCGGGTCAGCGATACCATCGAGGATCATTTCGGAGTGCGCCTGGAGCTCGCTGTAAGCCCGGGCCTTCGGAACACCTCGCAGGTCGGGAATTGCTTCTGCCATCAATGGCTATTGTGCGGCAGCAAGCTCGGGCTCGAAGGCTCCTGGTTGTCTCGTCGATCCAAGCATTTCCTCACGTGTTTCGAGTTGCGGCATCTCTGCATCCCAGAGCACGAGACCGTGGATGCGCATGTCGGCGCCACGCAGACTGGTCACGGCTGATTTCAATCCATCGACGGTCGTGTGCGCGATTCTCGCACAGAGTATTACGTCCGGAGCCGGGATGATGCTGCTCGCGCTTCGCTGAACATAGCTTGTGGGAGCGGCAATGATAATGAAATCATATCGCCGTTGCATTCGTGCGAGCTCTCTCCGTACCTCTTCGACCACGTTCGGCTCGGGCAATCCAGAGCGGCGAGTTCCGCTCGGAAGCACATCCAGAGGCCTGTCACGACCAATCGTGGTCGGTACGATCGCTTCGGGCCAGGTCGCGCTGCCCGTGATAATCCCGGAGAGACCTGGATCGGGTCGGATCCGCAGGACGCTTGCGACGCTGCACGTTGTCGGATCCACATCGACGAGCAGCGTGCTCCGCGCCTCGTAGGCCGCCGACGCGGCTAGATTTGCCGCTACAGTCGCTACAATTGCCGGATCGTCTCCCGTGATGGTCACGATCGGCACGCTCGCTTCCACCGATGCGATATGGAGATAAAGAGTTCGATAACTTTCGGAGACCACATCGATGAGCGGGGGCGCTTCCACATCCGCTTGACGCCGGCTGCGCTCCACGACGACTTCCGGGGGTTTAATGACCGTCAGCACACGCGCACCGCTCACCTGCTCGGTCTCACGCGGGTCGGCGATGTGCGGCCGCTTCAGCTCCGTTCCGAATGAAGCGGCAAACCCGACGGCCAGTGCCAGCACGACGGCGGCAGCGAGCATCGCCCACGGGGGAGCTCCGACGTTGGCGAGCTCGCGCGCGTGGGCTGCTTCGCGATCGATGCGCGCATTTTTCTGATTGATCTGATCAGCCTGTCGCGCGGCGGTGGTATAGTTTTGCTGCGCCGTCGCGCGCTGGGCGATGAGCTTTACAGTGTCTACAGTAATTATCGGCTTTACCACCGGGGCCGGAGTCGGGCGTATGACGGCGAGCTTTCCCCTTATTTCGCCTCGCTTGGCGTTCGCAACAGCCTGTATGGATCGTCCGATGGCGTTGGCACGTGAAGTCAGCGCCATGTAAACCGGATCTACTGTGCCAACCGCTCCAAAGGCGTTGCGGTCGCGTTCTACGTCTGCTAGCGAATCGAGGAGCATTCTCACCCTCGGATCAGCCGCAACTTCAGGAGAGGCCGCCAGCGCGCGGTAGGAAGTTGGAAGAGGAGCGTTCTCCGCCCGATCGATGAGTCGATTCAGTGTTGCCAGCTGGGCGCCGAGTGTATCCCGTTGGGCACGGACCGCCGGCGGGAACGTGTCGATGACAGGCACCGGAACAGGAGTAGCAGCACGGCGTGCCGCGTTCAACACCGAATCCGTTGCTGTGACTTCAGTGAGATATCTATTTCTCGCCGCGACCGCTGGTGACGAGTCAGTCTTCGCATCGAGTTGTGCCGCGACTGCCAGCGCTTTCCGCGAGGCGTTGCGGGGAACGACGACAAAAGCAATCAAAGCGGCAATGAAAACCACCCCTCCGACAATGCCGAACACGACAACGCGCCGGAGCGCATTCCTGGCACGGGCAGCCATCCAAAGATAGGCGGAGCCCCCGCTCATCCGGGCGATGCTATGAACGTTCATGACTCAAAGATTCACTGAGGATGGGTCGCGCGCGAGGTGTCCGATCCGGGTTGACCGGATTGTACGGGAGGGAGAAAATCACACATGTGTTGTATCGACAATGCAATCTAAGCGCCGTTCAAACAGCCGAAATGTCAAAAAACGGCGAGAGCTCTCGCCCCCGCCGTTTCACTTGCTTCAGGTTCGACTACTGAACCGTGATGACGCCCTTCATGTTGAGTGCGAGGTGCGGAACACAGTGGAACGGGTACTGGCCCGGCTTGATGTTGGCGAATGAAATCGTGACTGCATCACCGGGATTCATTTTCATGCTGCTCGAAAGCTCGCCCATCTTGTCAGTGCCCATATTCGCGTCGAGCTGACCTTTGACGTCGGCCGGAATCGTCGCGGGGTCGAACGCTACATTGTGAGGTCCACCGCTCACGACGACGAACTTGATACCGTCGCCCTGCTTCACCGTGATATTGGCGGGCTCGAAGCGATAGCCTTTCGCGTCACCGACCATCTTCACTTCGTGCGTCGTACCCGTTATCGGGGCCATCGCCACTGCACCGCCTGTCGCTGGGGCAGACGTTGTATTCGTAGTTGTGGACACCGAAGCAGCCGACGTATCAACTGCTACGTGAGTCGTGTCCGAAGGCTGCTTCTCTCCACCAGCACATGCGCCGAGCGCAATCGCTCCAACAGCAACAGCCAATCCGTAGAACCGCATCTTTTGAGGCCTCCCAGAGCCGTACATTGGTGCATAAATAAACGGTAGAACTTCTTAACCCGCGAGATTGTGAATTTATTCACAAGCCCGCCGACATGCAATCATACCGGCCGCGTTGCCGTCTCTGACCGATGCCCCTCCATCTGAGTGCTCCAAATGATCGCAATTCCCGCGCTTGATTTGCGTGGCAGCGCCTGTGTACAGCTCGCCGCTGATTCCTACGACCAGGAGTTGATCAGAATACCTGACCCGGTTGGTGTTGCTTTCGCGTGGCGCCAATACGGCTTTCATCACCTCCATGTCGTCGATCTCGATGGTGTCGCACAACGAGGAAACAACAGTGAGGAGATCCGCGGGATCCTCGGCGCGACTGACGCCGAAGTTCAGGTCGGGGGAGGAGTACGAAGCCGCGACTCGATTGAGCGACTGCTCAATGACGGAGCTAAGCGAGTTGTTATAGGGACGCGGGCGCTCGAGGATCCGGATTGGCTGGCGGATATGAGTACGACATTCCCGGGATGCATTATCGTCGCGGCTGATGTACGTGATCGCAGGGTGCTGTCGCATGGTTGGACGCGCACGCATTCAAAGCTGGTCCTGGATCTGATCGAAGAGCTCAACGACTGGCCTCTCGCAGGAGTACTCGTGACCGCCGTGCATCGAGAGAGTGCAATGCATGGAACCGACTTGCCACTCATGGAAGACGTTGCCGAAATTGCCGAATTTCCGGTCTTCGCATCTGGCGGTCTGGGAAGTCTGAACGATCTCCGTGCTCTCGCT
>DASXYR010000444.1:0-4126 GCA_036502385.1 Gemmatimonadaceae bacterium | reverse complement strand
TCTCCCGGCGCATGCTTGTCTCCAAGCCACAGACGGACCTCGCCTTCAACCTCGGACACAACGGCGCGCTCGCCGGTTGGGCGACGACGTACCTTCTGCACGCGAACGATCACGCCCAGTCCGCTGGCGCATTCATCGGCGGTCTTGCCGGCGCCGGGCTGGGGCTGAAAATTGCGCGCGGAATGACGGAGGCCGATGCAGTCGGTGCCGCGTTCGGCTCCGACGTCGGCGCACTCATCGGTTACGGCGCAGCCGAGACCATCCGGGGCAGCTCGGGATGCGTCCAGAGAACGGACGGGACCTTCGACTGCGGCGGCCGCATATCGGATCGCGGCGTCGTTGCCCTGGTCCTCGCTTCCGGGGTGCTCGGATATCCGCTTGGCGTGCTCTATCCGCGCAACGCGAACTACAGCGTCACCGCCGGCGACATCCAGACGCTGTGGCCGAGCAGTGCGATCGGAGCAGCGGCGGCGAGTCTCTTCCTCAGCGAGGATCCCACCACCACCCACGTCGCCCTCGCCCTCACCAGCGGCGGCGTCGTCGGCATGATTCTCGGCGATCGCTTTCTCGTCAGGAGATTCGACCACAGCCGCGCCGATGGCGGGCGGGTGAGCTTTGGCGCGGTGGCGGGTGGACTCATGGGAGCGGGGGTCGCGGCCCTGACCAACACCAATGACCCAAACCACCGGCTCGTTTCGGGAATGGCAGCCGCCGGCGGCCTGATCGGAATCATCGCCACCGAGCGATATCTCGACCCCGCTCCGGACGCCGGACGTAGAGGAATGAGGCTAACCGTCAATCCAATGAGTATCTTTTTCGTCGCCGCCCACACACCAGGGAACCACTCCCTACTCAATGTGAGGTTCTAGTGGACACCACGACGACACTCACCTTCGGCGAAAGATTGCAGGGAAGCTTCGAGCAGCTCTATGGTTACGTGCCCGCTCTCTTCGGCGCGCTTGTAATCCTCTTCGCCGGATACCTGCTCGCCCGATTGCTCGAGAAGGGAACCGACCGCCTGATGCGGAAGCTGCATCTCAATCAGATCCTCGAGCGCGGCGGCGTGATGCAAGCCGTCGAGAGATCGGGCACGCGTGTGAATCCGACGCGTGTCGCGGGGAGTCTCGTCTTCTGGTTCGTCATGTTCGCGGTGATGCTCATCGCCGCGAACGCCCTCGGCCTTCAGTCCCTCGCCAACGTCTTCTCCGAGCTGGTGAGCTACGTCCCCAGCGTCATCGCCGCCATCGTCATAATGATTGTCGGCATCGTTCTCGGCAGCTTCGTCGGCGGATTGATCATGGCCTCCGCCGGTGGACTCCACGGTGGCCCGACGCTCGCGCGCGTGGGGAAGGGTGGCGTCGTCGTGCTGGCGGTGTTCATGGCGCTCCAGGAGCTCGGTGTCGCGACCGAGATCGTGACGACCGCGTTTGCGATTCTCTTCGGAGCTGTCGCACTCGCGCTGTCGCTCGCGTTCGGACTCGGCAACCGCGAGCTCGCCGGTGAAGTCACCCGCACGTGGTACCGGCGTTACAAGGACGAGCGTGACGCGATCGAGCGCGACAACCGCGAGCTGGACCGCGCCGAGGGAATCTCCACCACCGAGGAGTACGTCCGGCCCACGTACGGAATTCGCAACACCGGTCCGCACGACATAGTCAGACCGCCGGAGTGAGCTCGATGGCGGCGGAGCCGGCCGAGTCCGAGGCGACGTCCGCAACAAGAGAGCTCGTGAGGGCGTTGTCGCTTCGTGATGCGATCGCCCTCGTTCTCACCGTCATCGGCACGGGTGTCTTCCTCAAGACCGCGCCCATGGCGCAGCTGGTGGGAAGTCCGAAGATGGTGATCCTTGCCTGGATCGCGGCGGGTGTGCTCTCCCTTGCCGGCGCGCTCACCTATGCCGAGCTCGGCGCAATGCTACCGGAAGCTGGCGGCGACTACGTGTTCCTCCGTGAGGCATACGGCCATCTGCCCGCTTTTCTCTTCGGCTGGAGCACACTCTTCCTCATCGCCAGCGGCGGAGTCGCCGCCGTTGCGACCGCGCTCGCTTCATTCCTCGGGTCCCTCTTTCCGTTGGACGCAGTGTGGGCGACGCACGACTTTGAGATACTCGGCCAGGTCGTGCATTGGCGATTGGGAATCCAGCAGCTCGTCGCCATCGCGGTGATTCTGCTTTTTTCGGCGATCAACGCGCGTGGGATTCTCCTTGGTGCCAGGGTCCAATGGGCGGCGACGGTCGCAAAGCTCGGTGGAATCGCGATCATCGTCGTGGGTGCGCTGTTCCTTTCCCACACTGGATCGTGGCAGCACCTGAAGACGCCGGCGACCGCGCGCACCGCGAGCGGTGGGATGAGCGCATTCGGCGCCGCGATGCTGGCCGCGCTCTGGGCCTATCAGGGGTGGTCAAACGTCGCGATGGTCGCCGGCGAGATCGACAAGCCGGAGCGCAACGTTCCTCGCGCGCTCATCTATGGTATGCTGCTCGTGATCGTCGTCTACCTGCTCACGAACATCGCGTACTTCTACGCCCTCGCATTCAGCGAAGTCCTGACGTCGAATTCGACTGCGTACCGCGATGCTCTTCCGGTTGCCGCCAAAGCGGCCGCCACGTTTTTCAAGTATGGCCCGCAGCTCGTGTCACTCGCATTCATCATCTCCGTCGTCGGCGCGCTCAACGGAATCATTCTCATGAACGCGCGCGTTCCGTTCGCCATGGCTCGCGACCATTTATTCTTTAGCCCGCTCGGCCGGCTCAGCGCGACGACTCGAGTGCCCGTGATAGCGATCTGGGTGCAGGCGATCTGGGCCTGTGTGCTCACACTGTCAGGAACCTTCGATCAGATCACGACGTCGGTGATCTTCGCGCTCTGGATTTTTTTCGCGCTCGTCGGATCGTCGCTGTTCGTGCTCCGGCGGAAATTGCCGGCCGCGCCGAGGAGGTATCGCACGCCGGGATATCCGGTGGTGCCGATCCTGTTCGTGGCGGTCGCTGCCTGGCTGGTGGTCAACAGCATCAAGGCTTACCCGGTCGAATCCTCCGCGGGACTGTTGATGATCGCACTCGGCTTGCCGTTTTATATGTTTTTCCAGCGCGGCGCAGCGGCGCACCACATCGCCGACCACTCCAACGAGCCAGGGCTTCTGGGCTAGCCGCGCGTCCGGGGTAGGGAAACTGCAAACTCAGAACTACCTGTTGCGAGTAATAGATACGTGTTCTGGGTTACGTGTCTGCGCCCCGTCCCCCAACCCATAACCCGTATCTATCACCCTTACCAGGTAGTTCTGAGTTAAGCCCATGGCTGCTGTTGTGACTGGGATCCCGGTCGTGCAGCAGCAGCTCCGCAATGAATAGCGTCGGACCGAACTGATCGCGCTTGGTCTTGCTCGCGGTCTTACTTCGCGGCGCCATTCACAACCGCCCTTGTGACCGCCTGCTGCAGCGGGCCGACATCCGGAAAATATCCCTCGGGATTGGTTCCCATGTTCTGACGATTCGTGAGCAATACGATCGACAGCTTGTATCTGGGAATCCCGGCCACATAGGTCCCTGTGAATCCGGTGTGCGAAAAACTACCCGCCGGCAAACCAGCCGGTGCCTGCCAACCAAGGAAATTCTGATACTTATCGCGCGTGAAGAACTCGTCGATGACGGCCGGGCTAATGTACTGACGTCCGCCCTCTCGCTTCCCGCCTCCCGCCCACCGCGCACCCCCTGTACTTCCGCGATCGACCAGCATGTCGAGGAGGACCCTGAGATCCGCGGCAGTCGAAAAGAGTCCGGCGTGCCCCGCGACTCCCGCGTTGGCGTAGAATGAATTGCCGTCGTCGGTTTCTCCGTTCAGCACGTATTGGCGCCAGCCCTTCCACGCCGTCGGATCGCCCTTGTACAGGTATCCGAACGTCGGATCATACACCATGTGCTCCTCGTAGACGTTCCCCTGTTCGGTTGCGGCGAACTCAGTGAACCCGTGCGATCGGGGGTTGAACGTCGTGGTCGCGAGGCCGAGGGGACTATAGAGATTCTGCGCAAGAAAGACGTCGAGCCGCTGGCCGCTGGTGTGTTCGACGATGTATCCCAGCAGCATGAAGCTCAGGTCGCTGTAATGCCTGCCCTCGCCGACACCCCACT
>DASXYR010000443.1:0-2844 GCA_036502385.1 Gemmatimonadaceae bacterium | reverse complement strand
GCACGAACGAAGGCGCCCTTGAACACGATCGGGAATCCCCGCACCAGAACGACCACGTCAGGGAGCACCGGCGCGCGCACGGAGATTTCGCCTCCCAGCCCACCCACGCGCCGGCTCTCGATCCTCGCCGCCTGTAGCTGGAGCTTGTCGAGCAGCGTCTCGGTCACGAACGTCAGCTGTGCCCCGGTATCGAGTCCGAAATGCAGTTGGGTTCCATCCGCGCCGCTGATTCGCACCACCGGCAGCCCTACCCAGAACATATTCCTGTCCGACTCCCGTCTCGACGTTGCGGGATTCCGCACGCGCAGCTCGCCTTCTCCGTAGTCGACCTCCAGGTCGAGCTGGCGGATGATGTCGAAGCCGATGATGCCGTCGATCTTTACCTGGGAAGCGATGTCGATCTGCCTCGGCTCCGGCATCTGCATCATGGCCTCGGCGACGATCATCGCCGGGGCGTTGCGAACCGTGACCCCTCCCAGGACCATCTGCGGAATCAGCCCCGGATTCGCAGCGACTCTGCCCGTGCTGGTTACAATCTCCAGTGTGTCGGGAGTCAACGGGACGATGCGAAGGTCTCGGGCGACGTCCGACGAGAGCATCGTCATGCTCGAGCCCGTGTCCAGCCAGAAGTTGTATTCCTTGCCCTGAATTTTTACCGGGATGAGCGGCGTTCCGACGGCTGAGACCAGCATCGGGAGCAATGCCGACGAAGAGCGGAAGGTGAGAGACTTGGCCGGAACGTCGCGGAACGCGCTTGCCCAGAGCTCGATGCTCGCCCGATCGGTTTGATCCGCCTTCGACTGGCCCGGCTCGCTTCGCAGCGCTGCCAGCGCCTGCCATTTCTCCTGGTACTGGAGCGTCGCGGTGTAGATCACGCGCGATCCAGCGCGGATGATCGTGTCACTCGCCGAAGTCCTTAGTTTGCCGAAACCATCTTCTGCCTGGTCGATGTCGCCGTCCATCAGATTCTGAAGCGCCTGCGCGAATTCCTTTTCCGACGGAGTCCGCGCACTCTCGGTTGCTTCAGCCGGATGCAGCTCGGCCAGCGCCTCCCAATAGTTTACATGCCGGTTGGGGCGAACCTTGGGAGGAGAATGGAAGCACGCGGACACCCCGATCGCGATGGACGCCGCGGCGCACAGGCGTTGCAGCTTGGAGAACGGCATCAGGCAGAAGGTAGGATGCGGTACAGGGATATTCCACGTGTATCTTTGATCATGGGGCCGATTACGGCCACCGTGACGCAAAACGAATGGTGTATGCAGAGAGGACTATCAGATGAGCGACAGGATCAAGAAGAGTGACGAGGAATGGAAAAGTGAGCTCACCCCCGAGCAGTATCGAATCGCCCGGAAGAAGGGCACGGAGCGGGCTTTCACCGGCGAGTACTACGATAGTAAGGAGCCGGGAACCTATACCTGCGTGTGCTGCGGCGAGCCGCTGTTCGATTCCGACGCAAAGTTCGATTCCGGTACTGGTTGGCCGAGCTTTACCAGGCCGGTTGCGGCGGAGAATGTTCGCACCGAATCGGACACCAGTCTGTTCATGAGGCGCACCGAGGTGCTGTGCGCCAAATGCGACGCACATTTGGGCCATCTATTCGATGACGGACCGGGCCCGACCCATCAGCGCTTTTGCATCAACTCAGCATCTCTGAAGCGCGAGGAGAAGTAGCAATTGTCTGTTGACAGGTTCCTGATGAGTTCGCACAATGTGTCCCTCCCCGTCGAACGTCCAAACACAAAAGGAACTACTCCATGGCGCCCGTCACCGTCGCTGGCATCATTTTGGGATCAGTAGCCGTCGTAACGCTTTCAACCGGAAGACCTGTCGGCATCCCGGCCGTTGAGAAGGCCACCGTCGTTAGCGTCGTAGCCAAACCGGTGGTGAAGGCACGCGTCGTCACCATAACGGGCAAGGACTTCAAATTCGACGCGCCCGACGAAATTCCGGCCGGGCTCACGGAGTTCAGATTTCTGAACAAGGGCCCGTCGATCCATCACATGCAGATCCTGCGGCTTACGAACGGCAAGACCTTCGGCGATCTGAGCGCGGCACTGAAGCGCCAGGGGCCGCCACCAAAGTGGATGAAGGAAGTCGGCGGTCCGAATGCGCCCGCGCCGGGGACTGAGTCGAATGCGACGTTAATGCTGGAGCCGGGAAACTACGCGATCATCTGCTTCGTCGACATCGGAGGCGCGCCGCACTTCACGAAGGGGATGGTGCGGCCATTCAAAGTCGTCGCGGCGAGCGGTCCGGCCGCGTCCAACCCGACCCCCGACATCACCGCGACTCTTTTCGACTACAACTTCAAGTTGTCAGCTCCCATTCTCGCCGGAACACGCACCATCAAAGTTCAGAACACCGCCAGCCAGCCCCACGAGTTGGAGCTCGTTCAGCTCGCGCCAGGCAAGACCGCGAAAGACTTTCTTGCCTGGGCCGGTGGAGGGATGAAGGGGCCGCCACCCGCCAAACCGATCGGCGGAATCGCCGGTCTCGAGCGCGGCATGTCGCAGACCTTTACCGCCAACTTTACGCCGGGGAACTACGCCTTCATCTGCTTCATCCCGGACGCAAAGGACGGAAAACCGCACTTCACGCACGGAATGACCAAAGACTTTTCAGTGCGGTAGAAGAGACATCACGACGGGCGCGCTTTCATTGCCCGTTCGATCCACCGCGGAAACACTCACAGCATCCGCGTAAGCACCGCCCGCTAGTCGCGGAATCGCGAAAAATCGCTGCATGCCGGGAACGACGTCTGTGGTCCAGTCGCTCCCGACGCGCGTGCGAATCAGCCAAAGCCACGTTGGCTCCGTCCCTTGAGGCTGCAGCGAAAGAGTG
>DASXYR010000442.1:0-19085 GCA_036502385.1 Gemmatimonadaceae bacterium | reverse complement strand
AGATCTTCCGAGAAGAGGACAAGGGAGTAGACGAAGGCGCGATCGATCGCCTCGGCACGCATGAGCAGACTATCGATGCGGATCGGCGCGCTCGCCGTCCGATCGTATATGACAAGTGGGTGAACGATCCGATCGAGGTTTTCTTCAGCGGGCACATCTACCCGAAGGGCGCCACCATTCTGCAGATGCTTCGTCACCAGCTCGGCGATGCCGCTTTCTGGAAGGCGATGAATCACTACACCACCGCCCACGCGTACGGGAACGTGATCACCGATGATTTGCGAAAGGCTTTCGAGGAATCTACGGGCAACGACTACAAGACCTTCTTCGATCAATGGGTGTACGGGGCTGGATTCCCCGTGTTCCAGGTGTCATCGAGCTACGATCGCGCGACGCGGAAAGTCACGGTGAGTGCGACGGAGGTTCAGCCGCGCGACAGCCTCACCGGTTACTTCGACGTGGACTCCGACATAGAGGTGCGTACCGACAGCGGTCCAGTTCGCTTCGTGGTGCCTGTCAGGAATGGAACAGGACAGGCCAGCGCGACCCTCAAGGCGCCACCGCGCTCGATTCGTTGGGATAAGGGCGACTGGATTCTGGACATCACGGACTTTCCGCGCTCTACCGCAATGATGCAGTATCAGCTGGTGAATGACGACGACGTCCTTGGGCGCGCCGAGGCCGTAGACGTTCTCGCTCAGCGTCCCGCAGATGCGCTCGCGCTTGATGCACTCTCCCGTGCCTCACGCAATGACCGCTTCTGGGCAATCCGTGCGCGGGCAGTTGACGCCATCGGCGCCTGGGGGAGCGATGCGAGCCGAGCCGCACTTCGGCAGATGCAGACGGTCAAAGACGCTCTTCTTAGAGCGACATTCGATCCCGATGGTCGCGTCCGTCAGGAAGCGGCGACTGGCCTCGGACATCTTCCATTCAGCGGCCCGGCTGCGCTCGATATAGTGGTTCGCATCCGCAGTCTTGCCCGCACCGACCGATCGCTGATCGTGCGGGGCGCTGCGCTCGCGGCCGACCTCCGCCTCGAGAAAAACGCCGCAGTTCCACTTGCCAAGGAAATGATGGCGCCCGACGTGTGGCAGAATGTCATCAGGGGTCCGGCCTTGAACGCCCTGAAGGACATCGACACTCCCGAGGCCCGCCAGCTCATTCAGCAATATGCGCCCGCTGCGCAATGACGCACGTACATAACCGAGGAAAAGAATGAAGATCACGATCGAATACTGCATCGTTTGAAACTACGAACCCCGGGCCGCCGGTCTGGCGGCCGAAGTTCGTCATCGGTTTCCCGAGGCGGAGGTCAAGTTGATTCCGTCGAGGGGCGGTAGATTCGAAGTTCTGCGCGATGGCGTTCCGATCTACGAGAAATCCAAGACCAGTCGCCACGCACAGCCTGGCGAAGTTATAGGATTATTGGAAAACAAGTCCTGAACCAATGAGAATCGCGTCGTCCACTGGAGGCGGGAAAAATGACGCCAAAGGCCACCCAAATCTCCTTCGGAGACTGGCAATCCCGGCACTTAAGGTGTATCAGTAAGGCGTCTTAAAAGGAGGACAACGTGGCAATTGACAGGTATGGCGCCGACACGTTAACTCGTTGTCCTGTATGATGTTAGCCTGTTCCGGCATCCCTGGCACCCCTCGTGCACCCCATAGGGCCATGATCCGCTTCATATATCCCTCGCTCCCACGTTTCGCTCGCCTTGCCATACCGGCCGTCCTAGGGCTGGTCATGTCGGCAAGCCTGGCGGAAGCGCAACGGCCGGTCCCTGTAAAACCGCGGACCAACACGACCCAGCAATCGAGTCGTGATCAGGTCGTCCCACGGGCTTTTTATCCACCGGCGGGGATGTGCCGGGTCTGGATCAACGAAGTTCCCGCCGGGCAGCAGTCTGCGCCGACGGACTGCGCATCTGCTGTAAGAAACCGACCCGCGAACGGGAAAGTCCTGTTCGGCGATGACCCGCCAAAGGGCAAAAAAACCAAGACTGAGAAGAGCAAATCCAGTCCAACGGACGAGCTCGTGGATCTCATCAATCGGAGGATCTTGCGATGAAAATGTTTGCAATCACGCTGGCGCTTGCAGGCTCGGCAGCTATCGCGCCGCTTAGCGCACAGGCGCGGCCGGTAATACTCAACCCACAGCGATCGGGAACGAACTGCGCCTACACGCGCACCAATAGCACTGTGGGAGATGTCATCTTCGGCCGCGCGAATACGTCGAACTGTCAGGATGTATATAGCCGCGAGGACGGAGCATGGTATCAGATCGGCCGCGGCAATACCTATGAGCGTCGTATTCAGGACCGTAACGGCAACCTCGTGATCCAGCACGCACGCCGCAATCCGAACGGCAGCTTCACGATTCTCAACACGCGCTCGGGCTACAACGATAAGCAGTGGCAGAAAGAGCAGCGGAAGACCGTCAGGCAACAGCAGAAGGTAGACGACAGGGTGATGAGAGAACGTCTGCGCTCTGGCGTCATCACGCAGAGACAGTACGACGCCTGGAAGCGGAACAACAGGTAAGCAGTAATCCTCATCGGAGTAACAACATGAAGCTAATAATCATTGGTGCGACGCTCGCGGCATTCGCCGCCGTCGCACCGCTCGAGGCCCAGGCACGTCCGGTAATCCTCACGGGTGGCGGTACCTCCCGACAGAGCTGCACCTATTCGCGGTCGACCAACAGCGTCGGCGACGTAATCTTCGGTCGTTCCGGCAATAACACCACGAACTGCGTCGACAACACCAGCAACCGTGTCAATGGTGGATGGTATCAGGTGGGTCGCGACAACAACGGCGCAACGATCTATGAGCGCCAGACCACCGATCGAAACGGCAACCTGATCATTCAGCGGGCGCGCCGGAACTCGAACGGAACCCTCTCGGTCATCAGCACCCGGAACGCGGGCAACGTGAACGGCGGGTATAACAACGGCACGTACAACAACGGCACGTACAACAACGGCACGTACAACAGAAATGGCACTTACAGCACCCGCCGTGATCGTGAAAACGAGCAGGGTGATAACGACAACGATCACGGAAAGTGGAAAAAGAACAAGCACGACAAAGACCACGGTAAGGCCAAAGGTCACGACAAGGACTACAAAGACCACGACAGGGGAGAAGGTCACGACCGAGACTAGGTCCCTTGAACGCATATCGCGACGGCCCCGGGGAAAGTTTCCCGGGGCCGTTTCGCATCGGGTGCAATCCATGCACCTTCCATAGCGAATGCAGCGAACCGTAACCGATAGATATCTTCCGCCCGACCGCGCCGCGTTCGTCGCTGCCGAGCCTCCGACGGGCCGCCTCGTCGTCATCGCTCCAACTCGGGCCGCATGCGAAACGATCGAGCTTGCGCTCGGCCTTCGCATCCCGACGATTCTGGAGAAGCAGCACGGGTCCGAGATTCGGGAGCTCGCCGCCGCCGGCAAAGGATTCGGGATCGTCGCGGGAACGGGCACCGGCAAGACGCTCTCGATCCGACCAATTGCAGAGACGATTCTTCGAACGGACACACTCCGAGTGGGGGTGGTCAATCGCGAGCGCGAGGCGACACCCGAAACGCCGACCTGGAGCGTAATTGTCGTAACGACAGGAATCGCGCGCCGCTGGTTTCAGGATGGCGACATTCTGGCTACCGATACGCTTGTGGTGGATGAGATTCATCAGACGTCCGCCGAGCTAGAGCTATGTCTCGCGCTTGGAAAGCGCGTTGGGTGCCGCTTCATCTGGCTCTCTGCCACCGTCGATCCGACTTTCTATGCCCGGTATCTCAACGCGGCCGCGGTGCTCGAGACCTCGGCGTTCGATCCATCGAAAGCCGCGGATGTAAAGATCCTTCGAAAGGATCCACTGACCTTTCTGGACGATCGGTTCCTTCAGCAAGTGGTGAAGGAGAGGCGGGGGGTCGGGATGTTCCTTCCCACCCGCGCCGGCGTCGAACAAGCGGCCGGCCTCGTTGGCGATCGCTTTCCGCGGATCAACAGCGCGTTCTACCACGGCGGCGAGCCCATCCGAATTATTCGGCCCTTCCTCGAAGGTGAGGAGAAAAAGCCGTATTTCCTGGCCATGACCGCCGCCGGCCAGAGCGCGCTCAATGTGCAGGGGCTCGACACCGTGGTTATCGACGACACGCGATTCAGCAACATCATCGAGCGCGGAAAGAACGTGCTGACAAGGCTGCATCTCGGCGCCAACGAGATCCTGCAGATGGCAGGTCGCGTTCATGGGCGGGTTGCTGGCGGCCGTGTGTTCATCCTCTCGGATCGGGACATCCAGTTCAGCGCGTTGAGGCCAACTGCGCCCGATTTCCAGCTCGCGGGCGACTCGGAACGAGTTGCGATGACGTGCGCCGACCTCGGTGTCGCTGCCGATCAGCTCGAGCTTCCGGTTCCGCTCGACCGCGTGGCATACAAGAAGGCCGTTTCCCTCCTCGAGCGACGCGGCATAATCGAGAATGGCAGGCTATCGCGGTACGGCAAAGCCGTTGAAGCGATGCCGGTCGATCGCCCCTGGGCGGAGTTGCTCGTCAACGCCGACGACGACCTCGTTCCATATCTGGCGGTCATGAGCTCGATAGAGTCGCTCCATCGCATGACCCGCGAGGACCGGGATCTATCCGGTGTGACGGTGCCCGGCAGCGACCACCTTACCGCCTACAACCTTTACGCCGAGGCGTTCACGCATTGCGGCTACATCGGAGAGGTGTACGGACTGCCGAGACACCTTTTCAACGAGAGCATCGAGAATTGGGCCGAGCGAAGGGGGGTGCTCGTGAAATCGATCGAGGATGCGGCGCTGGCGACGGCAAGCATTTACCGAAGCCTGGGAATGGAGCTGCCTCTGCGCATGGTGAACGCGCGGGATCACATCTACAGGAAGTTCACGGAGCTGCTTGCGCAGTTCATGCCCTTCGATCTCGTCATCGACGAGCACACCTCCGATGGAACTGAAGCACGCGTCTCCAAGACGAGCGTATGCGGAAGCTGGGGCGCAATCGCCGGAGATCTGCGGTACTTCGCGGACCGCTCCGGAATACCGCGCGCTGCAATCGAAGGGACGCAGGTTCCCATGGAATTGATTCGTCGCAATGCGACGCGCGGAAAGGACGAACTGGTTTACGACCCCCGTCGCAAGCACGGCCCGTTGGCGCTAAAACGGTCGGTCGAATACTTCGGCTTCGAGCTGGAGAATGAGCTCGAAACGGTGGACGAGTTCCCGCCCGCGCTCGCCGGTGCGGCGCGTCACGTGCTTGCCGAATCGATGGCGCGCGGAGAGGCGAGGCATTTTGCGGTGAAAAAGAATCGTGATGCGATCGATGCCATCCGTGAGGCGTACAAGCGCTCGGGCGGCGAGACGACGCGTTTGGGGTTTCCCGAGCTGACCGCCCTATACGAGAATCAGCTGGCCGGCGTGAAATCCTTCGACGAATTCAAATCGGCTCGTCTCAATATCGATCGTGACGAGCTGGTGCCACGCGAGACTCGCGAGCGTCTGGATCGACTGCCGAGCCGCGTTGCCATCCGCGACCGGGAGGTGGATGTCGACTACGACGTCGAGGAGCGTGACGGAAACCGGCTTGGAGTCGCGCGACTCCGGCTGCCGGAAAAGATCGCCCGTAATTTGACGGAGGAAGAGATCCCGCGCATGGATCGTCCGCTGAGATTCGTCGTTCTTCGGGGGCAGCGTGGTGCAGTGCGGTCAGACAGCCTGGAGGACCTCCAGGAGCGACTCGCCCAACCATGGTCCCCGGACGAAGTCGAAGAATCCGCGGACGACCGCGCGATGTTGTCTTCGGCCGAACGCGAGGTGCGTCAGATCGCGAGCGAATTTCGCCGACACCGACAAAGCGGCGACCGCCCGCGCCACAAGGGTGGCGGATCGAACCGTGGGCCGCGCGGCAGATCGGATTTCAGAAAACGCCGGCGTGGACGCTAGAATGACGCGCCTCTGGCGTCGAGTGTGTGTCCTCGTATAATCCGCGCATGCCGACAGAACACTTCTCCGCCCACTTTCGCGCGCATCAGAGAGTCATCGATGGCTGCATCGCGTCGCTCAAACCGGCCTCGGATGCCGTCGTCGAGACGCTCATTCGTTCTCTCAAGGGTGGCGGAAAGATTCTGGCATTCGGCAACGGAGGCAGCGCAACGCAGGCCAACCATTTCGTCGAAGAGTTGATCGGACGCTTCAAGGAAACACGACGTCCCCTACCCGCGATCTCGCTCGTTGCGGATTCAGCAGTCATCACTTGCATCGCTAATGACTTCGGATACGGCGCGCTCTTCGAGCGGCAGGTTGAAGGCCTCGCGGGGCGCGGCGACGCCGTTGTCGGAATTACCACGAGCGGGCGGTCGGAGAATGTTCTTCGCGGACTAAAAGCAGCAGAGGGGAAAGGCGCGACGACGATCGCCTTATGCGGACAGCACGGGTTGCAGGGCGGAGCCGCGGACCACGTTGTCGCCGTTCCGAGCGACGTCGGGGCCTACATCCAGGAGGTGCACCTGATGCTGATCCACGTCTGGTGCATCGCGATCGACGCCGCTATCGCGGCCGGCTCACTTTGATTTCGTAGCAGCCCGGCCGTTCGCAGTCGCCGGCCGGTAGTCCTCAGTTCGCAGTTAGACGAGACTGAGTCTGGGTCGATCCGCGGCAAAGGAGAGCGCGTCTTCGCGGTACTTTAGCCAGCCGGTAACATCATCCGTCACGAGCTCCATCTCGGTGCCCAGGGGTAGAGTGAGATTCGGCGTTTCGTGTCCCGCTGGAAAGTCCATCAGGATCGGGACATCCAGATCCGACACCAGATCGAGAAGAAAATCCTCGAACTCGTCTTCCTCGGAACGATCGAGCGAGAGCTGACCGAAAACGATTCCGCGTACGTGCCGCAGTAGTCCCGCCGAGCGGAGGTGAAGAAGCCGCTCGTCGGCGACGGACATCGGATCGTGGATCTCCTCGAGGAAGAGGATCGCGTCGCGGGTATCGATTTCGTAGGGTGTTCCGATCGTCTGCTGGACGAGCGAAAGATTGCCGCCGGTGAGTCTTCCCACCGCTCTTCCCGGCCGAACCGCGCGCGCGATGTCGCGGCCAAGCATCGTCTCGGGGCGTGGGGAAGTCAGCGCGGTGAGAAGCGATGCAAAGGTAGCGTCGGCGGCGCTGCCGGGAGAAAGATCGTCGAGCGTAGGACCGTGAAACACCCGCA
The DNA here is from genome assembly GCA_036502385.1 of Gemmatimonadaceae bacterium. Classification (GTDB taxonomy): domain Bacteria; phylum Gemmatimonadota; class Gemmatimonadetes; order Gemmatimonadales; family Gemmatimonadaceae; genus UBA4720. The sequence continues at coordinate 11,866 of DASXYR010000442.1, read as the reverse complement.
GGCCGGCGCGCCGCATCATCCACAAATGCAGCGCTGTTATGTCCGAGTAGCCGACGAAGGTTTTCGGACTGCGGCGAAAGAGGTCGGCGTCGAGATACGGCAGAATTCTGACTGCGCCATAACCGCCCGTCCCGCAAATCACGGCTTTGACTTCTGGATGTGCCCAGATATCCATCAGATTCTGAGCGCGCTTGCGATCTTCGTTCTGTTGGAAGCGGCGAAGGCGGTCGATCTCGGGCTCGAGAATGACGCCGTAGCCCGCTTCTTCCATCGCCTTCACGCCGCGCTGGAGCCAACCACCGTGCGGAGCGTATGAAGGTGCGACAACGCCGATCGTGTCACCCTTTTGGAGTGGGGGCGGTCTCAACAACGATGGCGCGGACGAATTGAATGGGATGGATGGAGCGCTTTCCATCGGCGCCATCGACTGCTCTGCGGGGTACGCTTCGAATGACTCAATCATCATCGTTTATCAAAGCGCATAATCGGCAGGGCACTGCTAGATTCAGAGGGTATGGCAGACACGGATGCGTCGGTAAAGATCACGCCCCAATTGGGCGCTACGCCTAATGGAAATATGCAGGCCAGCGGCCCCAACGGAACCTACTTTCGGAAGGGTTTCGGGCTAAAATCTGAAATCCAGTCCGAACTGGCCTCAGACTATACTGGGCAGCTGGTCGACATGCTCCAGGCCAGGGAATATACCCTTACGGCCGGTGACGTAACCATCCGTTTAGCCAAGGAATTTGGGTTTTGTTATGGGGTAGAACGTGCGGTAGAGTACGCTTACCAGGCCAGAAAGAAGTTCCCGGATCGTACCATCTACCTGGCCGGCGAGATCATCCATAACCCGCACGTGAACTCGAAACTCCAGGCCATGGGCATCACCTTCCTCATGCCCGAAAACGGCCACATCGATTTCACTGGAGTGAAGCCTGAAGATGTCGTGATCCTGCCGGCCTTCGGCGTGACGATCAGGGACTTCGAGATCCTGCGCCAGATTGGGTGTGTGATGGTCGACACCACCTGCGGCTCGGTGCTCAACGTCTGGAAGCGGGTGGAGAGTTATGCACGCGATGGCTTCACTTCGCTGATCCACGGCAAGTACTACCATGAAGAGACGCGGGCAACGGCGTCGCAGGCCGAGAAGTACGAGGGAGGGCACTACTTCATCGTAAGGAATCTCGAGGAGGCGCAACTCGTTTGCGATTTCATCGAGGGACGCCTTGGATCGCCCGCATTGATGGAGCGTTTTGGCCAGTCCGCATCGCCCAACTTTGATCCCGTCCGCGATCTCCGGCGAATTGGCGTAGCGAACCAGACCACTATGCTGGCTCGCGAATCGCTCGCCATCGGAGAGCTGGTGGGCCGCTCGATGGCGCGCGCACACGGCGAAGCCTACGCCGCCGAGAATTTCCGTACTTTCGATACGATTTGCAGCGCCACCCAGGAGCGCCAGGACGCCGTCGTCGAGCTGTTGCGCGAGCCCCTCGACGTGATGGTCGTGATCGGCGGTTACAACTCCAGCAACACGATGTCGCTGGCGGCTCTCTGTTCCGAAACTGTCCGTACCTTCCACGTCGAGGACGCGGACGACATCGACCCCGGCTCGGGAACAATCCGTCACCGCCCCTCGGGCGCGAAAGCAGAAACGGAAACCCCCGACTGGCTGAGCGCGCCAGGACCGGTACGCGTTGGCGTAACCGCTGGCGCCAGCACCCCGAATAACAAGATCGGCGAAGCGGTTGGCCGGATTTTCGCTACTAGGGGCATGGATCCGAAGTCGGTACTCTAGAAAAAGCTCCAAGCCGGTTGTACCAGTTTGACCTCGAAATGCGTCAAACTATTGGACGGTTTCGGTCCCGGTTGTAGCTTCTTGCAGCGGCTCGAAACTACTGTTTTGGGGTACCGTATGTATGGTAGAAAGGGACATTGAACCCGTGGAGGCCACATGGACGTTTATGGTTCGGATACCGCCCCTGACGAAGAGGCGGTTGGTTCGGGTACGGACACCACGCCTGAAGTGGGAAGCTGGTTTCAGCGGGGATCGACCAACGAATCCGCGCTGAACGATCGGGGAATCGCAGTTCCGGTCAACGCCATGCTCGCCCGCGTTCGCGAAGCGGACGCCCTTACCTTCGAGAATGAGGAAAGCGAAGACTAAGACTTCTTCGTCAGAGTAGAAAAGGACCACCATGTTTGGTGGTCCTTTTTGTTTAAAGCTGCCAGTTACTTTTAACGCATGCGCACTTCCCGGCTTCGCGATGGCAGCCTGAAACTCAAGGCTCCGATTGCGATCGTCCTCGCCCTCGCCCTGTGGTTGCAGCCGGCCAGCGGATTCGGTGGCGTCGATCATATCCAGAGCGCTGTTGACACAGTGGCCGCGGTCGCGCCCGCGACCCCCGCTCTCGCCATTCGTTTCGGCGAATCCGTCAGAATTCCAAGGCACGCCGACGCCGGGCACTCATTCGCGATCCCCCAACCCGGATTCGCGGATATACCGGCATTGGAGCCTGGCCGCTCCATCATAGCGCGAAATGGTTTCGTTGCCCGCCATTCGCTCGCGCTCACTTTCCCCTACGACGCGACCGCTCCGCCCGCCTTTCTCCACACATAAGTAGCTCATGGATGCTCAGCCGCTCGATCGAGCGGTTGAACGCGCACGCACTTTCCCAGGAACCTGGAGTCCCGGGCTGGGGGCTGCGCGCGATTCATTGACACCACTGTGCGTCCGTACCGGACGCAGGAGAAATACGTGGATAACCCGATTACGACAGAAGAAATTGCGGAGCAGACGTCGCCCCGAATGGAGCCGTGGTTCAAGGTCATGATTGGAGCGTTCGCGCCGATGGCGGGCGCGTTCGTCTTACCATCTGCAGCTACGATCCCCATGTTGATCATCACGGGTGTTCTGATGTTGATAGGGTTCGCGATGCTCATCAATCACGAAAAGAAACAAGCCTGACTGCTGCGTCGGAGCAGGCGAGCGCTTGCTCCGACGCAACCATCTCATAGACCCCGATGGATCCACACGCCTTCCTTCAAAATCTCGCGGTGGTCCTCTGCCTTGCCGCCGTCGCGACGGTCGTCTTCCAGCGCCTGCATCAGCCCGTTGTATTCGGCTACCTGCTCGCCGGAATGATCATCGGCCCGCACATCTCGATTCCGCTGGTAGCGGATCCACAGACCGTCCGCGCACTCTCCGAGCTCGGAGTAATCCTGCTGATGTTCTCGCTCGGTCTGGAGTTCAGCGTCAGGAAGCTGGTGCAGGTGAGCCAGAAGGCGGGAGCGGTAGCACTCTTCGAATGCACCGTTATGGTCTCGGTCGGATATCTCGTCGGACAGATGCTCGGCTTTACCAGAATGGAGAGCATCTTTGCCGGGGCGATCACGGGGATCTCCAGCACCACGATCATCGTGAAGGCGTTTCAGGAGCTGAAGATAAAGGGACGCGTCACGGAGCTGGTGTTCGGAATCCTGATCATCGAGGATCTGATCGCGATCTTTCTGCTCACCATCCTGACGACCATCTCGCGGTCGGGGGCCATCACGCCCACGGACCTGGCGCTGACGGCGGTGCGTCTGGTGATGTTTCTCGCCGGTCTCATCGGATTCGGAATACTCACGGTTCCGCGCGCGATCCGCGCCGTCCAAAAACTCGAACAGCCAGAGACGACGCTCGTCGCGAGCATCGGAATCTGTTTCGCGGCCGCCCTGCTTGCCCTCTCCTTTGGCTACTCCGTGGCGCTGGGCGCTTTCATCGCCGGCTCACTTGTCGCCGAGTCGGGGCAACAGGTGGAGATCGAGCAACTGGTACGCCCGGTGCGCGACATGTTCGCCGCGATCTTCTTCGTATCTGTTGGAATGATGATCGATCCAACGGCGCTGGCGCAGCATTGGGTCGCCGTCGTCTCGCTGACTCTGGCGGTGATAATTGGGAAGGTTTTCGCCGTAACGATCGGTGCATTCCTGGCCGGTCATGGCCGGCGGGCCGCCATGAAAGCGGGAATGAGCCTGGCCCAGATCGGGGAGTTCTCCTTCATCATCGCCGGTGTCGGCGTCGCGTCCGGAGTCATCGGCGGCTGGATGTATCCGGTCGCGATCGCCGTGTCCGCGATAACGACGCTCACCACTCCACTCCTGATCAGGCTCTCCAACAAGGCCGCTGCGTCGATCGATCACTGGCTGCCGGAGCCGATCCAAACGGTTGCAGCACTCTACACATCGTGGATCGAGCGCGTCCGCAGCGCGCCTCGCGTTCCAACTGAAAGATCGCGGACGAATCGCATCATCAGGATCATTCTCCTCGACGCGGCGCTCATCACCGCCGTAGTGATCGGCGTCGGCGTGGAGATCGATCGGCTGAGCGTGATCCTCGGCGACATGCTGGGAATGGCGGCAACCCGTGTGCGCTTCGTGGTCGTCCTGGTGACCGGCCTGATCGCCGTTCCACTCTTGTACGGTCTCATCAACAGCGCGAAGACGCTCGGCAACCATCTCGCGCGGAGGGCTTTCGCCGAGACGCAGAAGGGAAAAGTGGATCCGGCGGATGCACCGCGCCGCGCACTGGTGATTCTCGTTCAGATTGCCGTCGTCCTGGCGGTCGGGATTCCGATCGTTGCGATCACCCAGCCATTCCTTCCTCCACATCAGGGTGCCTTCGTGCTGCTGTTGCTCACGCTGGTGCTCCTGATGACGCTTTGGAGAAACGCGGAAAATCTGCACGGTCACGCGCGCGCGGGCGCGGAGATCATTGCCTCCGCGCTTGCGAACCAGATGGCGTCGATCGACGGCGCTTCCGAGGATACCAAAATGCTCGAGGATGTGAACGCGGTCCTGCCCGGGCTCGGTGAGCCCGTCGCGATTCGCGTCGTTCCGGAAAGCATCGCGGTCGGGAGGAGTCTGGGGCAACTCAATCTTCGCGGCGCAACCGGAGCCACGGTACTGGCGATCAAGAGGGGCAGCAAGCAGATCCCGACTCCGCTCGGCCGCGAAGTGATTCAGGCCGGCGACCTCGTGGCTGTTGCGGGAGCGCGCGATGCCCTGGCGATCGCACGCGAGATATTTTCGCCCGATCTCGCCCGGATCCGGGACGCGATGGAAGGAGCGGAGATCGAATCGGAGCTGCAGGCGCTCAACGATGCACTTCTGGTGGATCGGAGGAGGGGAGCGAAAAGCTTCCTGCCCTAGTGCCGTTGCCTAGACGTGTACGGGCAAGAAAAAGCCGCCTCGGCGATGAGGCGGCCTCTTCTTTTCGGGTGGGCCAGCTACTCTCCCGCCGCGCGCCGCCGTTTGGTACGACGTGGTGTGGCGGACTTCTTCCTGCTGATCGGTACCACTCCAACTTCAGCGGCGCGCTCCACTTCGGCCGGAGCTGCGGGCACGGCGCGCGGCTGCTTGTAAACGAAACGCTTTCCCTCGTAGTTCCGGAAGATCACTTCGTCGTCGTTGATCTGTTCCAGGTACTCGGGAAGCAGCGGAACCTTGCCTCCGCCGCCCGGGGAATCGATGACAAATTGGGGAACAGCGAGGCCGGATGTCCAGCCCCGGAGCGCCTGCATTATCTCGAGCCCCTTCTGGACCGTGGTCCGGAAGTGCTCTCCGCCCGCCACCTGGTCAGCCATATATAGGTAGTAGGGGCGGACGCGCGCCTTCAGCAACTCGTGCATCAGCTTCATCATCACCTTGGGGTCGTCGTTGACTCCCTTCAGCAGCACCGTCTGACAGCCCAGGGATACGCCAGCCCGTGAGAGACGGTCGAGTGCCGCTACCGCAGCAGGGGTCAGCTCGCTCGGGTGGTTGAAGTGCGTGTTCATGTAGATCGGGTGGTACTTCTGCACCATCTCGCAGAACTCGGGCGTGATCCGCTCGGGCAGGTGCGAGGTGATGCGGCTCCCCAGCCGGATGATCTCGATGTGCGGGATCGCGCGGAGCTGCTGGAAGAAATATTCCAGCCGGCGGTCACTCAGCATCATCGGATCGCCGCCACTCATGATGACGTCGCGAATCTCCGTGTGCTCACGCAGGTACTGAAACGCCGAATCGAACTGATTGAGCGGAATCTTTTCCGGATCGCCGACTTTCCGCCGCCGCGTGCAGAAGCGGCAATAGCTTGCGCACACCGGGCTCACCAGGAAAAGCGCGCGGTCGGGGTAACGGTGCGTGATGTTCGGCACGGGTGAGTCCCCGTCCTCGTCGAGCGAGTCGATGACGCCATCGACTACGTCGAGCTCCTCAACGGTCGGCACGTACTGCTGCCACATGGGGTCGCCAACCTCTTTGATCTGGTCGAGCGCCGCGGGAGTGATCCGCATCTGGAAGTTGTCGAACGCCGGCTTCAGCGCCTCGACGTCGATCACGTCGTGGCCGAACTTGTCCGCCAGCTTTTCCAGGGACGCGATGCTCTGATCCTTGATGATCTGTTGCCAATCGCTCATTCGTGCACCACTCCGGCCCCGCGAGGGGCGTTGTTGATTTTCAGAAAATCCTCAACCAAGACCCGACAGCCGGAGCGTCTGTGCCCAGCGGTCGGCGTAATTCTCGCTTCGTTTCGCGAGAGCGTGATCGCAGATCCGGTGAATGAGCTGCGAGTATTCCATTCCGGCGACTCCCGCCATGCGGGCAAGTCCGGCGTTCGGGGAGATATCCGGGTTCGCGTTGACCTCGAGCAGCCAAGGACGGCCCGATGCATCGATCCGGAAATCACAGCGCCCGTATCCCTCTCCACCCGCGACGTGCCACGCCGCGCGGGCGATCACTGCCAGCTCGTTGGCGAGGTCCTCGGGGAGATCCGCGGGACAGTTCGGCTTGGCGCCGAGGTCTTCATCGCTGCCCGTCTCCCACTTGGAGCGGTACGATACGATATGCCACATTCCCTTCGGCATCTGGCCGAAGTCGATTTCGGCGATCGGAAGAATCTCATCGCCGAGTATTCCCACATTCACTTCGCGACCGTCGATGAATCGCTGGACAAGAACCTCGTCCCAGCCTTCGAGCATAGCCTCGATCCTCGCTGTGAGCGCGCGCATGCTTCTCACGACCGAGCGCTGTTCGATTCCCACGGACGCGTCCTCCGCCACCGGCTTGCAGATGGTCGGGAATCCGACACTCTTGATCTCATCGCCGCGACGAACGTGTGCCCAGCGTGGCACTGGCAGACTCGTCCGGTCGAGGATCGCGTTGACGAGATTCTTTCTCAGGGTCAGCGCGGTCGTCCAGCTTCCACTGCCTGTGAAGGGCACGCCCAGCAGCTCCAGCACCGAGATCACCATCGACTCGTAGACCGCCTCGCCGTCGATTCCCTCGCACAGGTTGAAGACGAGGTCGAATTTTCCCTTGCGAACCCGCTCGACCCAGCGCCCGTCATTGGTCACGGGAACGCGCACGACTTCGGTCGCCCATTCGAGCAGGGCGCTCTCGACTGCTTCGATTGAATCGAGCAGCTGCACTTCCGGCGCTTTGCCGAGGGCCGAGAGCCCATCGAACAGCAACGCTATCTTCATGGTGCGCTTCTCCTTGTTCCTGAGATCAGCTCGGTACACCCGCGGCGAGCACCTGCTCACTCTGGGTGGCGCCGGACGGCGCGGCAGATCCCAGTTTCACGCCCTGTCTCGCAGCGGCGTACTTCAAACAGCTTTGAATCAGCTCATCGTATCCGATGCCCGCCGCTCTCGCCGCCTTCGGCATGCACGAGTTGTCGGCCGGATCCGGAAGAATTCCGGGGAGCGGATTCACCTCGAGCACATTCGGCACGCCCGCGCCATCCAGTCGAACATCGATTCTCGCCCAGTCACGACAACCGAGTACGCGGAACGCGTCGAGCGTAACTCGCTCAATAGACGCCTGAAGCGTGCTCGTGATACGCGCCGGACACTGAAAAATGTCGAGGGGATTCTCTGGTCGATCCCAAACGAATTTCGCATCGAAGCTGTAAATCGGAAGAGCGCCATCGGGAAGCGTATCGAAATTCATTCCTACGAGAGGGAGGACCACAGCATCCTCGCCGTTGCCGAGCACGGCGCAGGTGAACTCATGGCCGGGAAGATACTCCTCGACGAGAACCGGCTGGTTGTAGTTGCCGAGGAGAAATCGCGTCTGGTCGAAGAGCTGCCGGGAATTCCGGCAAAGATTGCTGTCGGTGATTCCCTTCGAAGAGCCCTCATGGAGCGGTTTCACGAAAAGCGGCAGAACAAGCCGGTCGGTGACCACATCGAGCTCTTCGAGATTTCTGATCACTGCGAACTTCGGAGTCGGGATCCCGTGGAAGGCGAGCGTCTCCTTGGTTCTCGCCTTGTCGAGACAGAGCGAGAGCGTAAACGAGTCGCTTCCTGAATAGGGAATTCCAAAAAACTCGCAAATCGCCGGAACGTGGGCTTCGCGATTCACCCCGAGAAATCCTTCGGCGATGTTGAAGACAATATCGGGCTTCGTCTGGCGGAGCCGCTCGGGAAAATCCTCTTTTGCCTCGAGGCGAACGACTTTTCCGAGCTTGGAAAGAGCCGATTCCACAGCGGCGATCGTGGTGGGGCTGTCCCACTCGGCGAACGCATCACGGGCAATTAGCTCGGCGATGGTGAGGCCGGAGATTTTACTTGGAGGCTCTTCGTCGGGACGCGAAAGCTCCCCGTCTTCCTGACGGCCGCCCTGGGAGAGTGGGCTGGCGAGCTCTGTTGGCTCGGGTTTTTGATTGTAGGCGAGACCGATAAGAGCCATCGACACCCTACGAGAACTCACACGATCTAATCATGCTCACGAGTATATAAACGCGAAGCACATGGCGCAATAATTATTCCGCGTTCCCGGAAAAAAAAATCTCCCGCGAAAAATATTTTCTCGGAGGCCCAGAAAGTTTTTTTAGACTTTGTGGTAGACGATCCGAGCCGCCTCACGGCGATCGTCGGCCTGGTAGATCTCGAAATCGGAGAAAAAAGCCGGACTCTCCTTCGAGAGCATCTTGATGATCGCCACCGCACAGCGACGGATTTCCAGCTCCGCGCCTTCACTCGAGCGAAGCTCCAGCATCGTCCGCCACGCCCGGGCATTTGCCGTCACGACGATCTTCGTCTCGGTGGAATTTGGAAGAACTCCTCTCGCCGCCTCGCGAGCCATCTTCCGGCGGTGGACCTTGTCAGCCACCCACCCATAGCGCTCCATCAGGTGCTCGACGAGGCGAACATAGCTTCGCTGCGCCTCCTCGATCTGGGCACTCCATTCCTTCTCGAGAGTTTCGTCGCCGACAATCGCGGGGGGAACCACAAAGTTTGCTTCAGACTCGTCGACGTACCTCTGACTCAGCTGGCTATAGGCGAATCCGGCCCGATGCCGTACGAGCTCGTGGGTCAGCGAGCGGCTGACTCCCTCGAGGAGCACGGAGTAGTTCGCGTGCTCGAGCACGCTGCCGTGGCCCTGCTTCTTGATGTTCTCGAGATACTCACGCGTGGCGCGGCTCGCCGGATTTTTCTGGCTCATGTAGCAAAGCCGCCCCGCGAACTCGGCGAGCTTCTCACCGTCGGTGCTCTCGCCAAGCCAGTGGACGCGGAGATGCTCGGGCTCGATGAACGACGGGCGGGCGAGAAGTGTGAGGCGCGGCTCGGTATAGTACAAAGGGTTCTTCGCAAAAAGGGAAACAGCGATTGAGAGGGACCTACCGGGAGCGGCAGAAAGCTAAGAAGAACGGCCGATCAACGACAGCCGGAACTGATCGTAGGCTCGCGTCTTCACGATGCTGTCCAGCGCAGCTCGAGCTTCCGCCGGGAGCGGAGGGAGCGAAGGATCGTATTTGATGTCTTCGAGCGGCTGCTGTTTTGGGAGCGGAACCTTCACTCCCGGATTGAAGGTGTTCGAGGGATCGAAGGCTTGCTTCACCAGAGCAAAGGTGCGAAGAGCGTCCTTGTGCCAGACTCGCTTGAGGAGCGGCGTGCGCAGCTGACCATCTCCGTGCTCACCCGTCAACGTCCCACCCAAGCGTGCGGTGAGAGCCACCACGTCCTCGAGAAGTCCCGCGACCTTGGCGCGCCAATCAGCCTGGCCGACGTCTATGAGTGGATTGACGTGAACGTGCGCGTCCCCGGCGTGGCCGAAGATGACTCCCTTCACTTCCCGTTTGCTGAGCGACTCTCTCACGCCCTTTACGTAGTCTGGCAGTTTTGACGGAGGCACCGCTCCATCCTCTATGAACTGCATGGACGTCACGCCCTCCATCGCGGCGAGGATGGGACTTGCGGCGTGGCGCAGCTCCCAGAGATCGTGTTCGTTCTCAGGTGTCAGAGCGATGTCCACATGCTTCGCTCCGGCCGCTTTGAAGACCGAGGCCAGCTCCGTGGCTTTTGAGGCGGCTGCGTCTTTGCTGTCGCCTTCCACCTCTGCGAGCAGAATTGCCGCCGCGTTCTCCATCCATTTCCGCAATGCTTCGTCGGCGCTCGGCGCGTCTGCGGCGAACGAAAGAAAGGTTCGGTCGAGGAGCTCACATGCGCTCGCGCCTATCTCGATCGCCTTCATCGCCGCCGCGGTCGCTTCCTCGAGCGTGGCAAAGGATCCAAGGAGGCTGCTCGTCGCTGCGGGAAGAGGAGAAAGCGAAAGTTGAACGCGGACGATGATCGCCAGGGTTCCTTCGCTGCCCACGAGCAAATCGACGAGATCTGCCCGCGTCGCGTATTCGTGAATCGCGTACCCGGATGATTCCTTGCGCACGCCCTCATGACGGATTGGCCGGCGCTTGTCGGTGGCGACCACATCGCCGTGAGCATCGCGCAGGAAGCGGCCGATTGCATCGATCCGCCGCGGCGGCGTTTCACCTCGGGTGATGACCTCTCGCTCGCCATCGCTGAAGACGCAGTCGAGCGCAGAGACCCATGCGCGGGCGGAACCATAGCGGAGGGTGTGGGGACCGGAGGCATTTGTGGAGACCATTCCCCCAAGGGTGCAGAAAGCTCCGCTGGAGGGATCGACGGGGAACCGGAGACCACGGCGTCGCGCCTCGACATCGAGCGTAGACCAGAGAACCCCGGGATCAGCCCAGACCGTTCGCGCGCGCTCGTCAATCGTTGAGAGACGGTTCATCCGCGAAAGATCGACGATGACTCCTTTTCCGATCGCGCCCCCGGACATGCTACTGCCCGAGCCGCGCGGGATGAGACTCGTGCCGGTCGCTGCCGCCCACTTCACCAGCATGATGACGTCTTCCGCATCGAGGGGCACGGCTACAGCGGTCGGAATCGCGCGTCCGATCCCGGCTGCCTCCGAATAGACGGCGCGGGCAAGCTCGTCCTCGCGGAATGTCCCGCGAAACCCCGGAGGCGTCATCGCGCTATGCGGAAGTCTCGCCGTGATCGATCACAGGCCGAGGCTGCTCACCATCGGAGGATTCACCGAGTAATCGTAGAACCCCTTTCCCGATTTCCTGCCGAGCATTCCCGCGAGGACCATGCGCTTGAGGAGCGGCGGCGGCGCGTACCGTTTGTCGCGATACTCCTCGAACATTATCTCGGCGATCTTGTAGGCAGTGTCGAGACCTACGAAGTCGAGCAGTGTGAACGGACCCATTGGGTGACCCGCGCCGAGTTGCATTCCCTTATCGATGTCTTCGACGGAGGCGACGTTTGACTCCAGGGCATTGATGGCGTCGAGCATGTAGGGGATGAGCAGGAGGTTGACGACAAACCCCGAGCTGTCTTTTGCTCTGATCGGCTCCTTGCCGAGTGCTCGCACAAAATCCATGGCGCGCCCCTCGGTCTCTTCGCTGGTCGTGATAGTTCGGACGACCTCGACGAGCTTCATCAGCGGGACCGGGTTGAAGAAGTGGAGACCGAGCATTCGGTCGGGACGCCCGCTCGCAGCGGCCATTGCAATGATGGTGAGACTGGAGGTA
>DASXYR010000441.1:0-5467 GCA_036502385.1 Gemmatimonadaceae bacterium | reverse complement strand
ACGTGGCTGACGCACGCCGCGGCCGGTGCACGCATCGAGGAATCGCTTACTTGAGCGACGATTCTAGCGGACGATCGCGAACGGAGCCTGAAGCGATTCGGGGGCAATCGCCGGCAATTTCCTGACGTGCTTTACCTGCGCGCCCTCAGGCCCGGCAACCACGGCTGCCTCGAGCAGCTCAAGCGAGGGCGGATCGCCCGCGGCAGCGATCTCGACATTTCCATCGGGAAGATTCTTCACCCAACCGGCCAACCGGAGTTCGCGCGCTTTCTCTACCACGAACCACCGAAATCCAACGCCTTGAACGCGGCCGCTGACTTCGAGATGGATCGTCTCCATCCGGGACTAGCTTCTTACTCCCAGAAGGGCAGCCAGCTTCGCGGCGATGGCCGTGGGGTCTCCGAGCTCGCCCGGCGCGGCGGGCGCGAGATCGCCATCTCTGATTCGCCGAGCGATGTTGTCGAGCGCGTTCGCAATTGCCTGTGCCGCTGATGGGCGATGCTCGCGAGGAAGCGGTGCCGCTGCGTCCCAATCTGTCGATGCCCAATCGTTCGTAGCTTCGGCGTCCGGCGCGTCTCCAAGCGCCGCAGCGGCCCGCCAGTCGAAGTGTTGCCAGTCCTCTTCCACCCAACCTGCAGAACCCGGGACTGGGGGAGACGTACCGACGGAGGTGTAGTCCATTGCATCCACGCCTTCGACCATCGCGCTCCCGTTACCCGGAGCGAATGATTCGACCGCTGGCAGCGGATCCGTAAAATGCTCAATCGGCGGAAGCTCGAATTCATCTTCCTGGGCGAACTCCTCTATTCCTCTGAGCGTGGGCTCAAGGGATTCGATCGGCGCTGCCTCGACCGCGGCAGCGGACATCCCAGCGACGGATTGTGCCCGCTCGGCCTCAGGCACGAACGGTCGCGCCAGACGGAACTCCGAGCTGCTCGCGATCCCGGTGGATGACTTCGGCGTTCGATGCGGAACGAATGGACGTTGCGGCTTCTGTTGCACTATATACCCTCCCAGCTGTACTTGCCCACGAGCGGCACGAAACGCACCGGCGCAATCTCTGCCTTCTCGAGCTCATCCCCATGACGAGTGAACATGTATAAAGTCTGTTCATCCTTGTCGCCCAGCGGAATGAGGAGACGTCCACCTTCTGTCAGCTGTTCCTTGTAGGTCGACGGGACGGCCGGTGCGCCCGCGCCGACGAGAATCGCATCGTACGGAGCATACTGCCGCCACCCCAACGTGCCATCTCCGAGGAGAAACGATACGTTGCGCGATCCCACCTGCCGAATACTCTCGCGCGCCTTGTCCAGGAGCTCTGGTATTCGCTCGATCGAGAAGACCTGGGCGGCCAGCTGCGAAAGCAAAGCTGTTTGGTATCCCGACCCGGTACCGATCTCAAGTACCTTCTCGTTGCCAGTCAGCTTCAGAAGCTCGAGGTATCGGGCGTGGATGGACGGCTGTGAGATTGTCTGCCCGCTTCCGATCGGGAGGGCCGAATCTTCGTAGGCACGATGGCGGACGCCGGTGGGGACGAAGAGGTGGCGTGGGGTCTGATCTATCGCGTGGAGCACGGACAGATCCTTGACACCCTGCTCGTGGAGTAGCTCGACGAGCCGGCGACGCGGACCGCGAAACTCGTGCTCTATGGGCGCTGCCACCAGCTCTCCGCTGACGCCAGCATTGCGTGATGCGTGAGATCCAGGTGCAACGGTGTGACGGAAATGTATCCGTCCTGAATCGCGCGAAAATCCGAGCTCTCCTCGCCCGACCATTCAATCGATCCGCCCCCGATCCAGTAGATCTGGCGACCCCATGGATCCTGCATCGGCTTGAGCGAATCAGAATAAACGCGTCGCCCAAGGCGGGTGAGCCTCGTCCCGCGGATGTCCGCTCCACGCAACGGCGGAAGGTTCACGTTCAGCAACGTGTGCTCAGGAAACGGCCGAAGCGAAAGCACGTGCTTGAGAAGATCCCGCAACGGCTCTATCTGATCGCGCAGCATGCTCACGTCTGCTCGCAGATCTCCGCCCGCGAACGAGATCGCCACCGATGGGATTCCGAGCGAGAGGCCTTCCATTGCCGCGGCGACAGTTCCGGAATACAGAACATCTTCGCCCATATTCTGACCGTGATTGATTCCGCTGAGCACGAAGTCGGGTCTCGCCGGCATCAGTGCTTCCACGGCGAGCATCACGCAATCGGTCGGCGTGCCATCGACCTGGAAGCGTCGCTCTCCGCGCTCGATCGGGCGAACCGGGTGATGCAGCGTGAGGGAGTGACTCGTAGCGCTCTGCTCCCGATCAGGGGCGACGATGGTGATCTCCCCCAACGGCTCGGCGGCTTCGACCAGGCAGGCCAGCCCAAAGGCGAGAATTCCGTCGTCGTTCGTGCAGAGCAGTCTCAACGCTTGAATACCCCGGCGCGGTGGCGCCACAGAACCTTAATTACCAGCCAGGCATCTCGAAATTCGCGGAAATAACTTGGCGATCCGTAGATCGTGGAGATCGGGACGTTCACTGTGATGAAGCCCGAGCGCGCCGCACGGATGATGAAATCGGTCTCGAATTCGTAGCGATCACCTACTGCGTCAACCTTGCGCAGCACCTCCGCCTTCATTGCCCTGTAACCCGACTGACTGTCACGCACTTTTCCGCCCGAGACCGCGCGCGTCGCCGCCGAAGAAATCATGTTGGCGATCCGGCGATGCTTCGGGACTGCTTTCCCACTGAGGTCACGCGTACCGATGACGATGTCCGCGCGGTCGAGTGCGCCCACAATCGCCGGCGCGAACGCCGCGTCGTGCTGGCCATCGGAGTCTATGGTCAGGACCGCTGCCGCTCCCTTCTTCAGCGCGAGAGCGAACCCCGCGCGGAGAGCGGCGCCCTTCCCCTGGTTCTGGTCGAATTCGATCGTCTCGTCCGCAACGGTGCGAAGGAGCTTTCTCGAACCGTCAGTGGAACCATCGTCCACCCCAACGATCAGCGCCCCTGGAAGGTTGCGACGAACATCCTTTACCACTTTGGCCAACGTTGGCTCCGCGTTATAAACGGGAACGATCACCACCAGTGGCTCGATCAAATTTCACTCCCTTTGGGCTCAGTTTGTCCATCGAGGATGGCTAGTATAGCGCGAAGCTCGGTTTCCATTGATTCGACGGCCTGCGAATCCAATGCCGCTCGTGCCACGGCCTTGAGCTCTCCGCTCTTCCGATAGTCGTCTATCTTCTGGCGCGCGCCGTCGATCGTGTACTTCTCGGTATAGAGAAGCTGCTTGACGAGCATCACGAGCTCGATCTCGCGCCGCTGGTAAACTCTGTTGCCGGAACGATTCTTCGCGGGATGCAGAAACTTGAACTGGCTCTCCCAGTAGCGCAGCACGTGCGGCTTGAGATCCGTCAGCGTGCACACATCGCCAATGGAAAAGAACTCCTGCACAGGCTCCTTCGCTTTCATTCGTCCACCTCCGACCTGAGCTCTCTCGTCATGAGGGCCGCGATTGCGCTGTGCGCCGGCTGACCCTCGAAGAGTACGCGGTTTACGGTATCAACGATTGGCATCTCGACGCCCTTCCTGACCGCAAGCTCGCGGGCACTCTGAGCTGTCACCACTCCCTCCGCCACCGTCTCGGTGTCCTTCAGAATGTCGTCGAGCTTTCGTCCCTTTCCGAGCTCGAGCCCAACTGCCCGATTACGACTGAGCGATCCAGTACACGTCAAAACCAGATCGCCAAGTCCTGCGAGTCCGGCAAATGTGCTCTGGTCCGCGCCAAGTGCGATACCCAACCGCGTCATCTCGGCGAGCCCGCGAGTGATGAGGGCGGCGCGGGCGTTGAAGCCGAGGCCGAGCCCTTCCGCGATGCCGGTGGCGACAGCCATCACGTTCTTGAGGGCGCCACCGAGCTCAACTCCGATGACATCCGTGTGCGTATACGCGCGGAAATAGCGGGAGCTGAATGCGCGCTGGGTGATCTCGGCAGCTTCGGTATTCTCGGACGCGACCACGACGGCCGTCGGTTGGCACTGGACTACTTCGGCGGCGAAGCTCGGCCCGGATAACGCGACGACGGTCGCTCCAGGGACCTCCTCGAGCGCAACATCCGTCATGAGTGCCAGAGTCTGTCGCTCGAGCCCTTTCGTGGCGATCACGATTGGCGCTGAAGTCCCAACCGATGCGCGGGCGGATCTCAGTATCGGTCGCAGGACCTGCGAAGGGGTCGCGAGCACAACCAGCTCGGCGGAGGCGACGGTTTTCTGCAGGTTGCCGACGGCGCTCAGCGAAGGAGTGAGCTTGTGTCCGGCGAGGAAGCGGACGTTCTCGTGCTTCTGGTTGATGGCATCGACGACATCTGGCTCGTACGCCCAAAGCGTCACGTTGTGGTCGTTTCGAGCGAGGAGGTCCGCCAGGGCGGTTCCCCATGCACCCGCACCAACCACTGCGCAGCGCATCAGGTGGCGCTCTCCTTCTTCACGAAGCGGTGTTCCTCGCCGCGCCGCAGGCGGCCGATGTTCGCGCGATGGGTCCAGAAAACGAATGCGGCAATGATCAAGCTGGCGATGAATACGGGCGATCGCGGATCGCGGGACAATAAGATGATCGCCACTGGCAGGATGGCGGCTCCCACTAGTGATGCGAGACTCACGTATCGCGTGAAATAGAAGACGGCTATCCACGCGACTTCGGCGATCAGCATCGGCACAAAGGCGAGCGCGAGAAATACCCCACTCGCGGTTGCCACGCCCTTCCCTCCTCCCTTCCCGAGAAGGAAGACCGGTTTGACGTGGCCAAGAATCGCAGCCGCGCCGTAGACCAGCGCCCAGACCTCGGGCTGCAGCATCGATGACGTCGTGTACACTGGCAGGAAGTGCACGGGAAGAAATCCCTTGAGCAGATCGGCGACAAAAACCACTCCGCCGATCCTGGGGCCAAGGACTCTGACGACGTTCGTGGCCCCGAGATTACCGGAACCGTGCTTTCGCAGATCGACTCCGCGCACCCGTCCGGCGATGTAGGCCGACGGGATCGAGCCGGCCAGGTACGAAAGAATGACGCCGACTATCGGCGACATTTACGCAGACTTACGACGCATGATGATGCGAAGCGGATTGCCGCGAAATCCCCACGCCTCACGAAATTCGTTGTGCAGGTAGCGGACGTAGTGCTCCTGTACGAGATCAGGGTTGTTCCCGAAGACAGCGATGACTGGCGGGGCGGTCTCGACCTGGGTGGCGTAATTGAGCTTGATCTCTCGGCCGGCGGCTTGCGGCGGCTGCCGCCTCCCCACAATCGCCTCGAGCGTAGTGTTGACCTGCGATGTGCTGATACGCTTGTGACGCTCCAGATCGACCTCGAGCAGCAGCTCCAGGATTTTTGTCACGCGCTGTCCGCTCAATGCGGAGGTGAACACGAACGGCACAAATTTGAGAAAGGGCGCCTTCTCGTGCGCTTCCTTCTCGAACGTCGCTGCG
>DASXYR010000440.1:0-3492 GCA_036502385.1 Gemmatimonadaceae bacterium | reverse complement strand
CGGATAACGTGCGTGATGCCCTACTACGGGTACTCGAGGCAGGACCGCAAGGACCAGCCTCGCGTCGCAATCGGTGCCAAGCTGCTCGCGAACATGATCGTGACGGCAGGCGCCAATCGAGTTCTCGGATTGGATTTTCACCAGCACCAGCTACAGGGTTTTTTCGATGTTCCGGTGGATCACCTGTATGCGGCGCCGGTTTTTGTCTCGCATTACCGAAAGAAGAATTTGCACGACCTCGTTGTCGTCGCGCCCGATGTAGGTTCGGCGAAGATGGCGCGGGGGTTCGCCAAGAGGCTCAACGGCTCGCTGGCGATCATCGACAAGCGGCGACCGAAGGCCAATGTGTCGGAGGTCGTGAACGTCGTCGGTGAGGTCGAAGGAAGGGATTGCTTGCTCGCGGACGATATGATAGACACCGCGGGCACTGTGTCCGAAGCAGCAAAGGCTCTCAAGGATCTTGGCGCGCGCGATGTCTACGTCTGTGCAACGCACGCTCTCTTATCCGGACCATCGGTTGAAAGGCTTTCGAAGGCGCCGATCAAGGAAGTGACGGTCACCGATACCGTCATGATCCCGAAATCGAAGAGGTTCGAGACGCTTTGCGTGTTGTCGGTCGGCGAGCTTTTGTCGAAGGCGATCCGCTACATTCACAGCGAGCAATCGGTGAGCTCGCTGTTCGAGCAGTAGAGGTTCAGATGGCTGAAGTGACCGTGAAAGTCGCGAAAGAGTTCGCGGCAGCAGTTTTGGACTTTATCGAGTGGGCGTTCAACAAGCTGGTCGCGCCCAAAGGGAAGAATTAGTCATGGCAATCGTCTCATTCAACGCAACCGCTCGCGACGAGGCCGGCAAGGGCTCGGCACGTACCCTTCGCAGCAAGGGTCTTATCCCCGCCGTGATCTACGGCCACGGCCGCGATCCCCAGTCACTGTCGCTCAACGCGCGAGACCTCGACAAGCTGCTTGGCCATATCCAGGCTGAGAGCACGGTCATTGAGGTCTCCGTCGGCGGAACAACATCGAAGACGCTGATCCGCGAGATCCAGCGTCACCCGATCAAGCGGCAGATCCTCCACGTCGACTTCCAGGCGCTCGTCGCCGGAGAGAAGGTGACGGTGAGCATCCCGATCGTCCTCGAAGGAATTCCCGAGGGAGTGCGCCTCGGCGGCGGCGTGCTCGATCAGACGCTCCGCGAGCTCGAGATCGAAGTCGATCCTTCAAGTATTCCTGATCACATCGAGTTCGACGTCACCAACATGGTGATCGGCGACTCGGTGCACGTCAGCGATCTCAAGATGCCCGAGGGCGTCGAAGTGCTCGACGATCCCGAGACCTCGGTCGCGGTTCTGGCCGCTCCGCGCGCAGTCATCGAAGAGACCGCCGCCACTGAGCCCGTCGAGGGCGCTGAAGGCGTCGCCGAGCCCGAAGTCATCGGCAAGGGTCCTGGTGACGAGGAAGAGGGCGAGGGCGAAGGCGAGTCAAAGAAGTAGCCTTTGAAAGTCATACTCGGCCTCGGCAATCCGGGCCGAGAGTACGCGGCGACACGGCACAACGTCGGCTGGTGGTTGATAGACCACCTCGCCGACGTTTGGCATTTCGAGCCATGGGCCAAATCCGGAGACTCCGTGGCTTCCAATGGTCTGGTTGCGGGGCAGAAGGTGCGGCTTCTCAAGCCGCAGACATTCATGAACCTGAGCGGGCAGGCGCTCAAGAATTACGCACGGCGCCCGTTCTGGAGTCCAGCGAAGGACCTGCTGGTGGTCGTCGACGAGGTGCAGATCCCAGTGGGCCGCTTTCGCATCCGTGCGCGCGGCAGCGCGGGCGGGCACAACGGCTTGAAGAGTGTCGAGCACGGACTCGGCACACAGGAGTACCCGCGTTTACGCATCGGCGTCGGGCCGAGTGAAGAGCGCAAGGGAGTCTACGGCGATCTTGCCGACTTCGTTCTCGCCCCATTTGCGCGCGACGAGCGCGAGGATACTCTCAGGCTGATGCCCGCGCTCACAGCTGCTGTCGAGTCCTGGCTTCGGGACGGAGTGGACAAGGCTATGAGCCTGCACAACAAGGCACCCTCGACGCAGGGATCGGACTCCTAGCCGGCATCCACAAAACTGGATGCCGGTTTCCAGTCGCGACCCCCAACGCTGCACCAGCGCCATTACTTTCCGTCACAGATGCTAAAACTTGGAATCGTCGGCCTCCCCAACGTCGGCAAATCGACGCTCTTCAACGCGCTGACAGCCGCCAAAGCTGAAGCCGCGAACTATCCCTTCTGCACCGTCGAGCCCAACGTCGGCATGGTCGAAGTTCCCGACAGCCGGCTCGGCGAGCTCGCGCGCGTGGTGCAGCCGAAGAAGACAGTGCCGGCGGTCGTGCAGTTCGTCGACATCGCGGGACTCGTCAAGGGCGCCGCGGAAGGTGAGGGACTCGGCAACAAGTTTCTCTCCAACATCCGCGAGACCGACGCGATCGTGCACGTGGTGCGGTGCTTCGAGGACGAGGACGTGACCCACGTCATGGGAGCGGTCGACCCGGTGCGTGACCGCGAGGTGATCGAGTTCGAGCTCGCCATCGCCGACCTGGGCTCACTCGAGAAGCGTCTCGACAAAACTCGCCGTTCCGCGCGAACGGGAGACAAAGAGGCGCTCGCGGAGCTTCCCGTGCTCGAGAAGGCGTACGGTTTTCTCAAGGATGGCCGCGGCCTCTGGGAAGCACGGCTCTCGGCGGATGAGAAAGCGGTGCTCGCGCCGCTCGCGCTGCTGACTGTGAAGCCCGTGCTCTACGCCGCAAATGTCAGTGATGCGGAGCTCGCCGGCGAGGAGGGTCCCTACCTCAAGGCCCTGCGCGAGGCCGTGAAGAAGAGCGGCGAACAGGCGGAGGTAGTTCCCTTCTCCGCCAAGATCGAAGCCGAGTTGGCGGAGCTGCCGCCGGTGGATCGCGCGGATTTTCTCTCGTCACTCGGGCTCGAGTCCGCGGGACTCGACCGACTCATTCAGGCGGGATACAAATTGCTGGGCCTCGAGACCTACTTCACCGCTGGCGAACAGGAAGTTCGCGCGTGGACAATCCATCGCGGTGACACCGCGCCCAAAGCGGCCGCCGTCATTCACACCGATTTCGAGCGCGGCTTCATTCGGGCGGAGACCGTATCGTACGACTCCTTCATTGGCAACGACGGCTGGAAAGGCGCGCGCGAAAAAGGAGCCGTACGATCGGAAGGAAAGGAGTACGTCGTCCAGGATGGCGACGTACTCCTGTTCCGGTTCAACGTCTAGCTGATCTGAATCTCCCGCTAGGGAACCAGGTGGATCTGATCGCGGATCTCGCCAGGTGGATGCGCCGTCGTGTGTACGTTCGCATATGAATGCCCATTGTTGAACAGGACTCTCAGAGAATCGAGAGAGATGCCAGCGTTGTTCGCGTTTGTGATGCTTCCGTGCGCCACGCGGCCGTTCAGCACTCCCGTGGCGCCATTCGGCAGGAACAGGTTGAT
>DASXYR010000439.1:0-9989 GCA_036502385.1 Gemmatimonadaceae bacterium | reverse complement strand
CACCGGTGTGACAGCACTGCAGGCGCTGGGTTCCCACCTCGAGCAGAACTTTCTTCGAGCTGAGGTCGAGCGAGTCCCGCACCATGTGGAATCGCGCGAGCACGTTCTTCGGTTCGGGACCGGCCGGCGAGTAGTACATGTAGACCCAGCCGTTCGTCGCGAAGTGGGGATCGGCGGCGAGTCCGAGGAGTCCATCCTCCGCCTGACTGCTGTCCGCGTACTTGTTGCTGACCGGAATCGTCGCAATGCGTTTCGTGCGTCCGGTCGCCGGCGAATACAGGTTGACGTAACCGTGCCGCTCGATGAAGAGCACGCGATCGCCGGGAAGCACGGCGAGCTCGACGGGCTCGTCGAGTTTTTCAGCGAGAACGACTCGGGTGAAGCGATTTTCCTCCGGTCGCGCGCGAGCGAAGTCGACCGCTTTGGTGCCCATCGCGTACTTCAACCCTCCGAGCAGGTGTCGCAGGAAGAGCGGTTCGGAATAGGTGGCCTCGGTGTGGCCCATGTTGGTGTACCACGCGCGTCCACCGTCGAAGTCGTGATACCAGCTCATTGGATGGTGGGCGCCGTTCGTTCCACCCTCGTAGCTCTTCTCGTCGATTTCGATGAGAGTATGGATGGTCGGATCGATCGACTTGAAGTTGTAGAACTCGTCCTCGCGCACCAGCGTGTCGGGAAATCCCTGCGTGGACGGATGATTCTTGTCGAGAACACGGTACGTGGCTTTGCGAACGTTGGGGTTCCCCGGATGGCCGTTGAACCACGCGCCGGCGAGACGGCCGTACCAGGGCCAGTCGTATTCGGTGTCGGTGGCGGCGTGGACTCCGACGTAACCGCCGCCGGCCTGGATGTAGCGCTCGAAATCGTCCTGCTGCGCGGGGTCGAGTACGTCGCCGGTCGTGTTAAGCCAGACGACGGCGCGATATCGCGCGAGATTCTTCGAAGTGAACGCGCTGGCATCCTCGGTGGCGTCGACGGTGAAGCCATTCTCCTCTCCGAGCTTCCGGATGGCGGCGAGCCCGACTCCTATCGAGCTGTGGCGGAATCCGGCTGTCTTTGAAAAGACCAGGACGCGGGGTGCCTGGCTATGCGCGGCGACCGGAACGCAGACGAAGGCGAGAAGAAGCGCGAATGAGACGAAGCGATGCATGAGCGGTCCGGGCGAGAGTCACGATCGGGGGACGGCGGCATCAGAATCTGCCACGGCGCTGCAGTGTGGGACAGAGGGGGTAACTGCAAAGCTGGGGAACTTCAAACTCAGAAGTACCTGTTGCGGGTGATAGATACGAGTTCCGGGTTCCGGGGGCGCGCAAGCCACGGAACCGGGCTACTCGTAACCATCACTCATAACAGGTAGTTCTGAGTTTGCAGTTTTTCAATCCATTAAGTGCATCAGTGAGTTATCTGGGCAGTGCGCCACGCGTTCAACGCTCCGCGGTTCTCCCGCTCCACGTCGTACCGGGCGACCACTCTCCCTAGAGCGAGTCCGCCGTCGTTGTCGAAGCGATAGTGAATTCCGCCGTACAGCCGGGACATGGCCTGCTCTTCGGCGATGCGGGTGAATTCCGCGCGCTCCTCGGGGAAGAAGTGCCCGAGTACCGCGTCGAACGCGCCGGCGCTGCAGGCGTGGCCTGACGGATAGGAAGGAAAGTTGGGCAGGTCGACGTCACTGGCGAGCATGATTGTGGTGTCCGCCTGTGACGGTCGGATGCTCCAGTAGTGATACTTCGCCTCGAAGCAGGCGATTACCGCGTCGGACGCGGCGGCGTTCAACACGGCGAAGACACGGGCGGCTTCAGCGTCGGACGCGTGGTGGCGGCGAAGCGCATCGGCCGCCGCCTGGTTCCAGCGGGCCCACGGGTCCGCGGAGTTCCAGCTTTGCGCGATGCGTGTCTGTTCGGGGGTGCGCTCGCGAGCGACACGTCGCACTTCCTCGAGTGCTGCCTCCCACGTAGGCGAACCGTACGCCGGAGGTGGCGCCGGACGGAATTGAGACGCCGAGTCGAGCAGCCATGGTCGAGCCTTGCCCATTAGGATTCCGATTGGGGGGATTCCCGGAGCGCTGGACCACATCCCGGGTCCCTTGGGCACCGTTCCGTTCCACGGTCCCATCAGGCTGACTTGAGGCGGAGCCGATGCCATCGTCCGGCCTGCGACGTCGTCTCCCAGACGTTGGCCGGCCGCTGCGAGGTCGGCGTTGCGGGATCCAGCGCGTGCGCGATCGAGGTCCAGGGACAGCTCGTTTGCGATCGATGCGCGCACCGCTGAGTCGGGGAATTGGGTCGTCAGGACGGCAGCGGATGCGCTGGCGACGGCCGCGTCGGATGAGACGGCGGGGTTGTCCTTTGCCGAGTTCACCGCCGCGTACTGCGCGACGCTGAGAAGGGTGTACACGCGAAAGAGGAAGGGCGGGGGCGTCTGCGCGATTCGGCGGAGTGTCGCGGAGTCACCGGCTGCGGTCGCGGCGGTGCGCGCCGCTCGCCGCCTCGCCATGGTTTCATCGACAAATCCGGGGACGAGCCGGTTCCAGCGGACGCTGGCGGTGCCGGTTTCTGTCTGTGCGTTGGGGTGGACGGCCTGGGCGTTGAGGATTGCTCGCTCCGGGTAAGCGAAGAGCAATGGCAGCACGAGCAGTCGAGAGTGGATTCGCATGGAAGCCTCGGTGTGAGGAAGAGTGTTGGTGAGGCCGCGACGGGGCCTGTTCCTCATTGGTACGAGATATCGGATAACTTAGTTTCTAGTTATGGCGGGAAGCGGGAGGCGGGAGGCGGGAGGCGGGAAGCGGGAAGCGGGAAGCGGGAAGTGGGAAGTGGGAAGGGGGCAGGCGGGAGGACGGTGGACACAGAACGCACGGGTTCAGGCACGTTAGACTGGCGTTCGCAACCCCGTCCTTCCGGAATCCTTCAACCTCCCGCGCGGGTCGCTGTTTTCAATCGACGCCTTCGCCGTCGTTCGCCCGACGGGGAAGTCCAAGTAGCGACGGGTTATCATCACTCAATGAGGTCTGATGCGGCTTAGCGACTTTGCAACGGGACGATTCTGGCAACTCGCGGTCGTATTGCTGGCGCAGGCGTGCGCGACGCCACAAGCCGCGCGCATTGCGCCAATCGGTGTCGCGGGCACGACAATAGTAGTCGTGCGGCACGCGGAGAAAAGCACCGACGATCCGAGAGATCCCTCGCTCAGCGCGGTCGGACAGCAGCGCGCGCGAGATCTGAGCGCGGTGCTCAAGGATGCCGGCGTGACCGACGTCTACGTGACTCAGTACAAGCGAACCAGGCAAACCGCCGAGCCGCTCGCGCAGGCATCCGGGATTTCAATCGTGGAGCGCCCGATCGACGCGACCAACTCGGCGACGTACGCTCAGGACCTCGCTCACGAAATTCTGACGAGAAGCGCCGGCAAGAGCGTGCTCGTCGTCGGCCACAGCAACACGGTTCCGGACATCGTCAAGGCGCTGAGCGGAGCCGCGGTACCGCCAATCACGGACGCCGAGTACGATCACATCTTCGTCGTCACAATCCCTGCAGCTGGCTCGCCTCGTGTGATGCAGCTCCGCTTCGGACGACCGGCGCCGCCATCAGCGGATTCTGCGCGATAGCGGACGCGGGTATGCGACTCGCGCTTTGGCGTTTCTTCTCTCCGATATACGCATGGAAGGATTGCCATACGTCGAGCTGACGACGGACACCACCAACATCGCCTCGCAACGCGCGATTCTCGCGAACGGCGGGAAGGTGGTCGAGCAATTCAACAAACCCGACGCGTACGGTGGAGCGGCAAGTCTGAGGTTCCGTATTCCACTCAGCGCCGGTGCGGTCAGCTGAACGCCGCCTTAGTGCATCACCTTGATGTATCCCCAGTGATCCTGCTGTTTCGAGACGAGCTCGTAGATCCCGTCTGGCACGACCTGCACGCCGGGGACCAGCTGACTCTTGTCGACGTTGTTGTTCCTGAGGGCAATCGCGCACACCTTGAAAGTCACGTTGGGATTTTT
Organism: Gemmatimonadaceae bacterium; assembly: GCA_036502385.1. GTDB lineage: Bacteria > Gemmatimonadota > Gemmatimonadetes > Gemmatimonadales > Gemmatimonadaceae > UBA4720. Next base: position 5,992 of record DASXYR010000439.1, on the reverse strand, counting down.
CATCGCTCCTTTCACCTCCTCGATGTACGAGGACCTATCCGGCATTGCGAGCTCGAATCCCTTTCCATACATGACCACTTCCATTTGCGCGTCGGGACTCGCTGTGCCAACCTCCTTGAGCCAGCGCAGCACTGCTTTCTGTTCGAGGGTGTCGCGACTGGTCAGATCGAACACGACGCGGTACGGTTGACGCTGGGAGCGAGCAAAGCCGACGGTTGTTAGCGCCACGAAGCTGAAAAGCAGTATGCGTCTCATGGTAGTTCCTCCGGTTGCAATACTTTGGCGGGTGCAGAGATGAAAAACAAGCAAACATCCAGTCACACATCTTCGGAGAGGTAGTTGTGGATCGACGTGAATTTCTCACCGCCGCAGCAGCGGCCACCGTGTTGCCGGCGCCTCGTCTCGTCAAGCGCGCCCAGTCGTCGACCCGCCAGTTCATCGAGCTGCGCCGGTACCACCTCCTTCCCGGGACGAAACAGCGCGCGTTCACTGGCTTCGTGGGTGACGCTCTGATTCCGGCCATGAATCGGGCGGGAATCACGAAAGTCGGCGCCTTCACCATCGTCTACGGCGAGAACGCGCCGTCGCTCCTGCTCGTCCTTCCACACGCGACACTCGACAGCGTGGTTTCGCTGCGCGAGCGTCTCGCGAGCGATGCGGCGTACGCTCGCGCGGGTGCAGCAATTCTCGAGGCGCCGATGTCCGACCCGGCGTTCGTCCGGTTGGACAGCTCGCTGCTGCGCGCCTTCGACGCGATGCCTGGAGTCGAGCCCTCGCCCGTCGCCACCGCGGGAACCTCGCGGATCTACGAGCTCCGGACGTACGAGAGCCACAGCAACCGTGCCGCGCTCAACAAGCTCCGGATGTTCAACGCGGGTGAGGTGCCGATCTTTCGCCGAGCAGGGCTCACTCCCATCTTTTTCGGCGAGACGTTGATAGGTGCGGGACTGCCCAGCCTCACGTACATGCTCACCTTTCCCGACATGCCGTCGCGCGACTCGGCGTGGGCGGCGTTCGGAAAGGATCCCGAGTGGAAGAAGCTCTCGGCCGACCCGCAGTACAAGGACAACGTGTCCGCGATCTCGGACATCATTCTTCAGCCAACGTCCTATTCGCAACTCTAGGAGCTCCGACATCGGAGTTTCTTTCCACTGACTGGCCACTCTATAATGCCAGCGGGTACGATCTGCGAGACCGGTGAGACCGATGAGAATGCTGTTGTTGTTTAACAAATCGAACTCCTCACCGGTCTCCCCCCTTTTCCCCTGTCGTTCCGATGCCACGCCCTGACATCGCGCGGCAGCGTCTAGTCAACCAAGGCCTCGTGAAGCCAACGCTGACAACCGCGCGCGAGGTCGTGGCGATGCTGGGCGCGGTGCAGGCGCAGGACTACGCCGGTGCGAAGTGGGGGATCGCTCAGCGCACCGGTGGCCTCAGTGACGCGCAAATCGACAAAGAGATCGACGACGGGACGATCGTCCGCACTCACGTCCTGCGCCCGACCTGGCACTTCGTCGCGGCTACTGACATTGGCTGGATGCTGGAGCTCACCGCGCCGCGCGTTCACGCGGCGAACGCTTTCTGGTATCGCTGGCTCGAAGTCGACGACGCGCTGGCTCGCCGCAGCCGTGCGGTGATGACAAAGGCACTGAGAGAAGGGAAGCACCTCACGCGCAGCGAGCTAGGGGAGGCGCTCACGCGGGCACAAATCCAGGTTGCCGATCCGACACGCCTCGCGTGCGTCGTGATGCGCGCGGAGCTCGACGGACTGATATGCAACGGCGCGCGTCGAGGAAAACAATTCACGTACGCTCTTCTCGAGGAGCGAGTGACGAAGCCTACAACCGTTGACCGCGACGGCGCGCTGTTCGAGCTCGCGCGGAGATACTTCACCACCCGTGGACCCGCGACGATAGACGATTTCGCCTGGTGGTCGGGGCTTACCAAAGCGGACGCCAGGCGTGGCGCTGAGTCGGCCGCGTCGCACCTGCGTCACAAATCGATCGAAGGCAAATCGTACTGGTCCCCGGACACCGAAAAAGGAACCCGTATCAAACCTCCGCTCACCCATCTGCTGCCGAACTACGACGAGTACATCGTCGGTCTCAAGGATCGCAGCGCGTATGGCGCGAGGCTCGAATCATCCGGCGTGAAGCCGAGGACCAGCGCGCTTTCCGGGAACGCGCTCGTGATCAACGGGCAGATCGTCGGAGGATGGAGGCGGACGCTCGTCGGCCGAAGCATCGTCATCGAGCCCACGCCTCTGACTCGATTGAGCGAAGGCGAGCGACGCGCGGTGGGTGTGGCCGCTCGGAAGTTCGGTCGTTTCATCGGCTTGCCTGCGAGGATTCGCTGGCGCTAGGAATTTCGGCGCTACAATTGCAAAAACTGCCCTGTAGATTCTCTCGACATGCCAACCAGAAAGCTTCTCCGCCTCGCGAGTCTCGCGCTGCTGTTCGGATGCGCGTCCGTCGGCTCGAACGTCACCCGCGGCACTCCCGCGACCGGCACCGAGCTGCTCCAGCGCATGCACGACGCCTACGACGGCAAATGGTACAAGACCCTCACCTTCGTCCAGAAGACGACACTCACTCGACCCAACGGCGTCGTCGATACGTCGACCTGGTACGAGTCGCTCAAGTCACCTGACCGGCTGCGCATCGATTTCGGCGATCCTGCCAAGGGAAATGGCGCGCTGTACACCGCCGATTCCCTCTATGTCGTGCGCGGCGGTAAGGTCATGCGCACCATCGGATCGGGAAATCCATTTCTGCCGTTCGTCGCCGGCGTCTACGATCAGCCGATCGAGGTGACGCTGCGGCAGCTCGCTCCTTACCATTTCGATCTCTCGCGGATTCGCGCCGATACATGGCAAGGCCAGCCGGTGTATGTCGTGGGTGCGACATCGGCCGCCGATCTCGACTCGCCGCAATTCTGGATCGATCGCGACCGATTGGTTGCCGTTCGATTTCTGGTCAAGCTCTCGCCCGCGCCCGACGCGCAGCCCAACGACATCCGGCTCGAGAAGTATGTCCCGGTTGGCGGGGGATGGCTGGCGACGCACGTCGCGATCATGGACGGCGCCGTCGTCGCACAGGCCGAGGATTACAGCGATTGGAAGGGCGACGTTGCGCTTCCGGCCGATTTCTTCGTCGCCGAGAGGTGGAGCGCGTCTCCACACTGGTTCCGCGCAAAGTAGGAAAGGCATCACAATGGCGGACGACAAAACCGACATCACCGACCCCGAGATTCAGCGCCAGATTCGTGAGCGCGTGACGAGGCTCGCCTTTGGTGGCAAACCGCAAAGTTTCGACGAGTTCGTGCGCGTGGTTGGCGACGCGACACCGGATGGTGTGGATGTGATCCTTCGCGGCAGCTCGGTCACCGGACACAAATGGGGATCAGACGAGCCATTCGACCACGACGGGCCCGGGACCAGCGATCTCGACGTGACCTTCGTAGGTGGTGACATGGTGATGCTGTTCCGGGAATTTCACATCCCGGGTATCCATTCGGTGCCGCTCAGCGAGGCTCATCCCTTCGCGTCGCCCACGCTCGCTCCGCTGCGGAAACGCCTTTGCGAGATGACCCAGCGTCCGGTGAATCTCCAGGCCACCACCTCGCTCGTACAGTATCTCCGCGAGGTGTCGATGGATCAGCCATATCTCGTGCTGCTGAAGAAGCCGAAGGCCGACTAGTTGTGCGCCTGCTCACTTACAACATTCGAGAAGGGGGCGTCGGCCGCGCCGAAGAAATCGCCGCCGTGATCAAGGCCGCGCGCCCCGACGTGGTTGCGCTGCAGGAGGCGAGGGATCCCATCGTGGTTGAGCGCATCGCCGCGCTGGCCGGCTTCGAATTCTTCGGGTCGCGCCGATCCCACTCGACCGGATTCCTGAGCAACGTTCCCGTGCTCGGCTATCGATGGCGACATCCGCCGCGCACCAGGCATGCGCTGCTCGAGGTATCGCTTGCCGACGGATTCCCTCGGATGTTCGTGCTGCACCTGCGCGCATGGTTCTCGAAATGGAGCGAGCGGCACCGCGCGCGCGAACTCCGCGGCCTGTTGGACGGGATACAGGAGCAGCTGGAACGCGAGCGGAATGCATTCGCCTTCCATGTTCTCGCTGGCGACTTCAACGCGCTTGCTCCCGGAGAGAGGCTGGACCCGTCGCACATGCCTCGATGGATCCGCGGAATGATCTGGCTGAGCGGACGGGATATAGCTCGCAGCACCATTGAAATGATGCAGTCCGACGGGTACATCGATGCGTGGCGGGCGCTGTACGCGAATCGCGAAACCGAGCCCGGGTACACCTTTCCCGTCTGGGATCCTCACGTGAGGCTCGACTATGTTTTCACCCCGTCCGAGTACGCCACACGTTTCACGGCGTGCGAAGTTCGGCGGACTCCGGAAATAGTGCGAACAGCCTCGGATCACTTTCCGCTCCTCGTCGAGATATCGACCTGATCGGCGGGCAGGTTGTGGATCAACTTGTTTGGTCCCGCTCCGAAGGCCGACTCGTGTACGGATGAGGGGAAAGGGGGGGAGACCGGTGAGACCGGTGAGGAATTCAATCGCGCAGATCGTACCCGCCGCCTTATAGAGTGGCTAACCAGTGGGCAAGAAACACCGAGGTCGGAACTGACCGCTACGAGTGGGTAGCCGCGGGACTGAAGAAAGCGTTTATTCTGTTGCGTTAGGAGAACCCCAATTATGACAATCGCCGCAATCCTTCTTGCCGTCTTCACGGCTGCTTCCGCGCCCGTGACCGACACTACCGTCGACGCCCAGCACGACTATACCGCCGCGGACATCCAGTTCATGGACGGCATGATCGCACACCATGCGCAGGCGCTGCTGATGGCCGGATGGGCAGAGTCACACGGCGCCAGTCCCGCCGTACTGACGCTCACATCGCGGATCACCAACGCCCAGAAGGACGAGATCGCCGCCATGCAGAAGTGGCTTCGCGATCGCCACCAGCCGGTGCCCGAGGCGGACCCGCACGGGATGATGATGAACATGAACGGCATGCAGCACGAGATGCTCATGCCCGGGATGCTGACGGAATCCCAGCTGAAACAACTGGACGAGGCTCGCAGTAAGGACTTCGACAGGCTATTCCTGACCTTCATGATCCAGCACCACCGCGGAGCTGTCACCATGGTCAACGACCTTTTTGGCACCAATGGAGCCGCGCAGGACATCACGGTCTACAAGATGGCGTCGGACATCAGCGCGGATCAGACGACCGAGATCGAGCGGATGCAGAAGATGCTCGCGTCAACCGTATTCGGCACCACCATACAATAAAAGAGGAATTCAAAATGATCTTCAGTAATCGCACGCGTCGTCGATCACACTCGACGATTCCCTATTTGGCTTCATTATCGGTGGCGCTTGTTTTCGCCGCCGCTCTCGCGCCATCGACGTTTCAGGCCCAGACTCCGTCCAATCTGTCTCCCACGCCTCCAACCCCCGATCCTCGCGTCGGACTGCGGGCCGGCGCGTACGATGCGGCCGAGGCGGAGTGGAATCTCAAGGTGCTGTCGGAGACGAGACCATCGGAGAAGTTCGCGGCCGGCATCAACTCCGACCTGGCCTTCACCGGCAATTATGTCATTCAGGGAAGCTTCAGCGGATATCAGGTCTGGGATATCTCGAATCCCAAACAGCCAACGCTCAAGACGGCGTACTTCTGCCCGGCTTCGCAGAGCGACGTCTCGGTTTACAAGAATCTTCTGTTCGTCTCGGGTGAAGATCTCACCGCCCGGATCGACTGCGGCGCCGGCGGCGTAAAGGACACGGTCAGCAAGGACCGGCTGCGCGGCATTCGCATCTTCGACATCAGCGACATCAACAATCCGAAGAACGTCGGCAACGTGCAGACGTGCCGCGGATCGCACACCCACAGCCTGCTCGTCGATCCCAAGGATCCAGCGAACGTCTATGTCTATGTTTCCGGCTCCGCCGGCGTGCGGTCGCCGAATG
>DASXYR010000438.1:0-4563 GCA_036502385.1 Gemmatimonadaceae bacterium | reverse complement strand
GTAGTGTCATGGGTGCTCGAATGGGGACCGCATGCTCGCGCACTTTCTCCGCACGCGCTTGTCGAACGGATTACGCGCGAGCTTGCCCAGGCCGCTGCGCGCTACGCGACGTAGAATCGACGCCCGTGCTGGGGAACATGGTCCGGGTCGCTACGAAGGGCCGCCATCGCAGAGCGGCAAGCGTCGGAGCTCGTCCGGTGGGCACGGGTCGGCATTGGAGGCGGCGGGACAATCCGCACGGAAGTACATTCCGTCGGGGCCTACCGCGAGCGTGTGCACGAGGCCTGCGCCGACCGATTCCGTATGAACTTCCCCGGTGGACAGCGAGACGCAACCTACGGCGCTAACGGCCGGATGCGCATCGCCTACGAAGCCCGCCCAATAGACGAAGTCGCCCACAACTGCGACCTTCGTTACGACGAGGTCGTACACGCTCGAGTGTACGACCGGCACTGCCGCGGCACTCGTCACGTACTCCACGCTGCCAGGGCTTCCTGTCCAGCCGTACATCCGAGCGCCCGCGATCGTGAGCGCGTCCGCTAGATGCTCTCCATTCGGCATCCACGAAGCCGAACCTCCGCCGATGGGAACTTGCGCGAGAAACGACTGGCCGGACGATTGGCCATTCGGAGCGGACGGGCAGCCGTCGGATGCTGCGCCGCTCTCACGCTGAAAGTACACATTGCTCGCATCGGCTGCGAGTGGAGCAAGGAAGAAGCATTTCGTCGGGTTCGCCGCCGTGGCGATCGTAGCTGCTGCGCCTCCGGACCGCGGCGCCGCGATAACCGTCGAACGCGTGCTCGCGACGAAGGTCGTTGACGTCAGTGCGACGGCCAGAAATCCGGGATGGTCGGGTTGTGTTGCCAGTGTCCTCGTCGTGCCGTCGAGCGCATACGAAAGGACGCGTGCACCCGTAAACGTTGTGTCATCCGTGACGAAGACGAGCCCTTGGTCGTCGCCAGCGAGGAACCGATCCGCTTCCCCCGATTGAGCGAGGCTTAGCGAGGGTCCCGACGTCACGTGTGTGACCGCACCGCCGCCCAGCGGCGTACGCTCGACGCTCGCTGCATCGGCGTTTAGCCAATACAGCGAGCCCGCCGCGACGGCGAGCCCGTATCGATGCGATGGCGGCAACGTCGTGACGAGTGACGTGCCGGGCCATTGTGGGGTTGGCGAGGCGACGGCGGCGTCGCCGGCGCCATGGTCCGGTGGCGTCTTCGACACGGTCTCGCCAAGGCTCGCCGTGTAGTCGCACGCCGCGATGAACGAGCAAAGAGCAACCTTTCGAATCACGGGACCTCCTTCGGCGGAACGCCACGGCTATGTGCACGTGCGGCGCTCGCGAGACTTTGAATTGACGATGTATGCAGGCTGCGCGGATATCGGACGAAAAACGCTTCGCTTGCAGTGCGAAGGTCGACCCAGCGCTCCGCCTTAGCGAAAGCCTGAATCTCGAGCGCGTCTCGTTCTTCCGCGAGTGCTCCCGCAGGCTCATGCGCGCGATCCGTTGCGATGTATGACAACGCGGCGGCGCTGTCACCGCTGTTCAGTGCTGTTGCTGCGGCCGTGAGCAATTCGGTCTCGGCCGAATTTGGAACGTCGCGCGTCGGAGGGACCTCGCTACGCGGCTCTGGCGCGTTCTCCGCCGGCAGGTTCGTTCTCGCTTCGGGCTGTGAAGGCGTTGGCGCCGCAACGCTGCGCGGCGCGGCGACCTCAGGCACAGGCACAACGACGGGCGCTGATGCAACGACGGGATCCGGAGGCCGCTGCTCCGGCGCCGCAGGCTGGACAGCGACAAGGGCCGCGGTATCCGCGTGACCTGCCTGACGACGCTCGTTGGACTCGGGATGAGATTTCAACGCGACCACGCCGGTCACGCCGACGCCGACGAGCACCGCGACGATACTGATCTTGATGACCACTCCTGCCGTGGCGGTCGTCGTCGAGACGGTTGTCGCAGCAGCCGCGCTCTTTCCACCGACCGCCGATGCTAGGGCCGCGAGCCCGAGCGTTCCGTTGATTCGCCGCCGCACTTCATCGCGCATCCCGGCTGGTTCCGCGGGTGCCTCGCGCTCGGTTGCAAACAGCGCAGCGAGCCTAGCTGGCACTGGAGGAAGCGATTCACTCATCGCTTCTTTTCTCCAAGGCGCGCGAGGGTGTCAGCCAGGTCGCAGCGGGCGAGGCGCAAACGCGAGTGAACGGTGTTGACGGAGATCCCAAGTACAGCGGCGATATCCGCGCCGGAGAGTCCTTCGAGGTCGTGGAGGATGACGACTTCAAGCCGTTCATCTGGCAGCTCGCTGAGCAATCGCCAAAGCAAGTCCCGTTGTGCGAGTCGATCGGCATCGCCTGTGCTCGCTCGTTCGACCGCATCGTCGAGCACATCGCGCGCTCGTCGGCGCTTACCTGCCGCCACGCGGCGTGCGATGCCAAATAGCCAAGGGCGTACCGGTCGGCCAGGCTCGAGTTCCGCCCACCGTCGATACGCGACGACGTACACGTCGTGAACGGCGTCCGCGATGTCGGCGCTCGCAACACCGAAGCGGCCGACGGTCTTCCAGACGTATGAGAACTCGCGTTCATAGACGGCGTCGAAGGCATCGAGCTTCGTCCGGGGCGGCCCGTCGGACTCGCTCACACACTCGTATTGCCGGCTGGGCTCGGATTTCGTCACAGAAAACGCGTGACGAATGCGAATCCCAGCTGCAGACGCACCGCCGGCTCACTCCAGACCTGCATGCCGTCGACCGTATAACGATCATGAATGACAGGTAGTTCTGCCGCGGCGTTCGCTTCCAGCGACCACCGTCCGGCGCGGAGCGCTGTGACGATGACTTGTGTACCGAGATCAGCGTACGGAAGCGCCGCCGAGGCGTTCACACCAAATCCATGGCCGGTTCCGACAACCGCACCAGCATCGACAAGCGCGCATGCGCCGATACGCCCCGCGTGAGCGCAAACCGATGCCGTTCCTCCGACGTGGTCGATGCTTATCGAGCCCCCGCCGACCGCCTGTTTCTGCGGAAATTCGGTTTCGACGCCTAGCGCCGCCGACACTGCGCCGCGGCGAGCACGCATCCCGACCTTCAGACCCGAAGCCCAACCATTGGCCTCATATCCAGCGACAACGAGGACCAATCGATCCGGCCGAACAGGCGCGTTGTCGCCTTGGCTTCGTTCGAGTTCAGGCACGGCGTCGGGTGCGGCGACGCTTGGCGTGGGCCGCGGTTCCTCGCTGTGCTCATTTAGCGCGACAGACACGACAATCGCGATCTTCGCAGCGATGTCAGTGCAGTCAGAACCGTCGAGGGAACGAGTGCCGATGCTCCCGCCTCGCTCGTAAATCGTCACCTCAGCGTGCACTGTGCCGCTCTCACCGGGACGTATCTCAACCGACGCGGAGCGCGACGTCGTCGTCGACAGCCCAACGCGCTCGATGGCGTGGCTGACGGTGCTGGAATCGCACGACGTGGTTTCGACCCGAACTTCGGCGAGCGGCTCGCTGTGCCCAACGTTCGCTGACGCGAGCCAGCACACGATGATGACCGCGACGCGCATCCGATACGATCAGTACCGCATTTCGCGAAATCACTAGCGCAAAACGTTCCGAGCCGCGCTAACGGTCGAAGAGTCGGCAGGCAGCGAGATCGTTCCGCGGCCTATTCGGAACATTGCGTTGAAAAAGGCGCGCGTCTGCTAGTCTGATCGCATGCGAGTCGCGTTTGTGGGTTCTTGGTGGCGGCGGGCTGCGCGAGCGAACCGTCGGGAACCGTCGGCTATCTCGGGGGCACTGGCACTGGCGGGACCAACGACGGCAGTGATTGCACTCCAGGCGCATGTGATGGTCGACCCGATCCGAACGGTCCACCGCGCACGGTTCACATCGTGTGGACGATCGGTGGCGCTCCGGCGTCAGCTGCCGCGTGCGCAAACAGTCCGAACTACGCTGCGGAACTGCAAACCGATCCGACGCGCTACCGCCCGACGGACATGGTGCTGTACCCCGTGCCATGCGACGAGGGGAAGCTGACGATCGCGGACGTGCCCGCGCGCTATTGGATCGGCGGCATGCAGACCAGCTTGACGGGAGATCGTGCTGGCGCTTCTGCGCCGTTCGATCAGACCACGCAGACGGCGACGATCGACATGATGCCTTGGTAGCGCTCGGCTTGCCGCAACCCGGCGTGGAGAACGCCGTGTGCGTCCACCAAGAACCAATGAGCGGCGGCGTGATGGAATGCGCGGACGTGCAACGCACGGCAGGGGCAATTGTGCGCCTTCACAATTCCGGGAATGTTCACAGGCACGGCCTGGTAGCAACGTCTATGCGCTGCTTGGTCGTCATCGCGCTCGCCGGATGCGCCCATAGCGCGGTCGCAACTCCGCGGACGCCGGAGTCGATCTCAAGCGACACGCATGCGCTGCTCGAGGCCTACGATCGAGGCGATGCGACCGGCTTCGGCGCCGCGACCGCCGCGACGTTCGTCCATTTCGAAGGGCACGTACACGACCGCGCGTCGGAGCTCGCGGAGATGAAGCCGCACCCGCCCTATGTCGCTCGCA
>DASXYR010000437.1:0-7422 GCA_036502385.1 Gemmatimonadaceae bacterium | reverse complement strand
AAATCGCCGTATTCAGGGTGCTCGATCTCAAAGTCGGCCGCCGCCCCGAGCACGTCGCCGCCGTCCTTCGACGACATCGTTTTCTGCTGCTCCGCGCCGACGACCAGGACGGCGTCGTGAAATCCGCCCATGATCCATTGCGCGCCGAGCAGAACCGAGAGAGCGCCGGAAGCGCAAGCCGCCTCCGTGTGCATGGTCGGGATGCCGTGCAGCTTTTCGTCAATTTCCGGGACGAACGCGCCGAGATGAAGTTGCTTCGTAAACTGGCCGGCGTTGAAATTGCCGACCGTCGCCGCCTCGATCTCCGCCGGATCGATCTTCGCGTCTTCGAGCGCTTTTTGGCCCGCTTCCTTGATCACGTCGCGGATGGTTTTGCCCTCTTTGCGGAGGTTGCGCTTAAAGTCGGTTCGGCCGGCGCCGAGAATGTAAACAGGTTCCATAATGTGTGAGTCGGTTTGGTATCCGTTGCCCCCGTGCCATTAGATCGTTTCGCTCGCGTCGTGCGAGCAAAGCGCGGGTCTCCAACTATCCAATTGCTGGAAGGTCACCGCAAGTGTGCTGCCGCGATAGACATGATGGCGGTGCAATTGGCGAAGCGCGTCGGCGCAGTCAGCCTGCCCTCACCCGAGCTACGCGCTTGCCGAAACCTACCGGAACCGCTTACTTGAGGCGTGCCGCACGACCGTGGACCAGCTCTCCTGAATACCGGACTCTACACCGTGCCAGAGGCTGCGCGTCTGACACGCGTCTCGGTCGGCAAAATTCGACGCTGGTTGAAAGGATATACCTTCAAGAGCGGCGAGCGCGTGAGCCATTCCGACCCGGTTTGGCAAGGCGAGCTTCGCCCGATCGAAAACAAGCTCGCGCTCAGCTTTCGTGATCTTCTCGAGCTGCGGTTTGTCGACGCATTTGTGCACGCTGGCGTGAGCTGGCCGACCATGCGCCGCGCGCACGCCAAGGCTCAGGAGCAACTACAGAGCACTCACCCGTTTTGCTCGAATCGGATATTCACCGACGGGCGCAGTATTCTCCTGCGGCAGGGCGAAGAAGATTCCGATCAGGTCTTGATCGATCTTGCAAACAACCAGGCGGAGTTCGCACGTATCGTCGAGCCGTTCCGCAAGGAATTGGAGTTCTCCGGAAGCGATATCGTCTGGTGGCCGCTCGGGCGCGACCGGCACATCATTGTCGATCCCAAACGCAACTTCGGGCAGCCGACGGTTGCGCGCTCCGGCGTGCCATCGCAGGTGCTCGCGCGCAGCGCCAAAACGAACGGCTCGCGTGAGATCGTGGCGAAGTGGTTCGAGGTCCAGCCCGAAGAAGTAAGTGACGCCGTCGACTTCGAAGAGTCGCTCGCGAAAGCGGCGTGAGATTCTTCTTCGACAACAACCTCGCGCCCAAGCTGGCAAAAAGCCTCCACGTTCTCGTCGAACCTGAGCATCAGGTCGTCCACTTGAAGGATCGGTTCGCGGCGAACACGCCGGACGAAACATGGATTCAGGCGCTCGGGAGAGAAACCGACTGGGTCATCATCTCCGGTGACCTTCGCATTCGGAACAATCCGCACGAGGTGCGCGCCTGGCAGGCTGCGGGTCACACGATTTTCTTTCTGAAAGGCCGGTGGATCGCACAACCGTTTTGGGTGCAAGCGTGGAAGTTCGTGAGGTGCTTCCCCGAGATCATTGCCCACGCGCAGAAAGCGAAGCCAGGGGAGATATTCTTTGTAAGCGTGAACGGGACGATCACCTAGGGCGTAACTACGTCACGGTTAGCTTATAGTCGTGGATCAACCGGCTCGCTCTCGAGCGCCAGCACGCCAAAAACGCACTCGTGCACGCGGCGCAGCGGTTCGTCACGGACAAAGCGCTCCAGCGCTTCAATCCCCAAGGCAAACTCGCGCAGGGCAAGTGATCGCTTCGGACCGAGCCGACGTGATCGAAGACGTTCCAGATGTTCGGGAGCTGTGTACTCGGGTCCGTAGATGATGCGGAGGTATTCACGGCCACGGCACTTCACCGCCGGCTGAATTAATCCGCGCCTGCCTTTCGCCACAAAATCGAGTGGCTTGACGACCATTCCTTCGCCGCCGCGTGAGGTCAGCTCCTCCCACCATCCGATTCCCTCTGCCTCACTCGCGGGATTAGTGACATCCACGACCTTGTGCTCAGTGGCGATCATCACTTGCGAATCGAAAGCGGCGAGCTTCGACAACATGTCGATGTGCCACGTGTGTGTCTTGTCGATATGAACGTGACCTTCAGAAGCGAGCAGGTGAAAGAATGCCACCTTCACGTCGTTGATCGATCGGACCGGCCAGCAGTATCGCCGATAAGCTTCCGTGTATCGCGTGACTGCCACTTCTCGCTCCAGGATGCGGTCAAACAATTCTCCTGCCTCCGGTGCGCCGTCGCGCAGCGGGGCAATGACTTGAGCCGCTTGCTTCAGCGCCACGCGACCCGCTGCGCCGACCGCGGCATACTGTTGCCTTACCAACTCCTGCGCTTTCGCCGACCAAGGCATCACCTCACAATCCAGGCAGAACCAATCCGACTGAAACTCGGCCCAGAGATTTGCGCCCGTAAGAGCAGCGCGAATGCGGTCGAGAAGGGCAGCTTCTAGCACCGATTCGGTGAAGAACCGACGTCCTGTTCGCGTAAAGCACGCGCCGTATCCGTCATTCACAATGCCGAAGCGCTTGCGCGCGATCTCCTCGTCACGGCAGATCACCACCACCGCGCGCGAACCCATGTGTTTCTCCTCGCAGATCACGTGCGGAATTCCTTCGTGCCGGTAATAGGCGAAGGCTTCTCCCGGGTGTTCGAGCAGCCCGGATTGTTGCGATGTTTCGCTCGGCGACATCGTCGGCGGGAGATAAATCAGCCACTTCGGATTGATCGCGAACCTGCTCATCACCTCCAATGCTGCCGTGGCGTTCTCTTCGCGAATTGTAACTGTGTGATGAAGCCGCGTTGAGATGATGCGCTTCCCGATCACGTCGCCGAGATCGAGCATGTCGTCGTAGCTCTGTTGAGCCGATAACGCCGTCGCATCAGGCATTGTCGCCAGGAAAGGCTTAGCCGGGATTGAATAGGTTTCCCTCGCAGCGACGGACGCTAACTCTCGCTCTGGATAACGGAGCGCCGTTAAGTTGCCGCCGAAGACGCAACCGGTATCGATGTTGATCGTGCGGTTAAACCACTCTGGCTGCGGCACTGGCGTGTGCCCGTAAACGACCATCGCTTTGCCGCGATATTCAGCCGCCCAGTTGTAGCGCACCGGCAGCGCAAACTCATCCGTCTCGCCGGTTGTCTCTCCGAAAAGCGCAAACTCGCGCACCTTTCCGGAACCGCGCCCTTGCATCGACTCCTTCATGCCCGCGTGCGCGACTACAAGGTCGCCGTCGTCCAGCACATAGTGGCTGATTAACTTGTCGATGAACGCGGCAACCGCCGCGCGAAATTCTTCGGGCTCCTTGTCGAGTTGCGCCAGAGACTCGCCGAGTCCGTGCGTGATCTGCACGTCCTTGCCGCCCAACTTCCGCATCAGCTTCACGTCGTGGTTCCCCGGCACACAAAGAGCAGTGCCGGCTTCCACCATTCCCATCACCAGCCGCAGGACGTCAGAAACCCGCGGACCGCGGTCCACCAAATCGCCGAGCAAGATCGCGCGCCTTCCCGCTGGAGGCGTAACTATCGGCGCCGCGCCGGTTACGTTCTCGATCTCATAGCCTAGCTGTCCGAGTAACTCGGTCAGCTCATCGTAGCACCCGTGCACATCGCCGATGATGTCGAACGGCCCGCGCTCGTGCTTCCGGTTGTTCCAGAGGGGTTGGCGCTCGACAACTGCGCCTTCGACATCCTCCACGCTCCGCAGCACAAACACGTGGCGGAAGCCCTCACGCTGGAGTCCACGCATCGACCGATGCAGCTGTTGCGATTGCTGCCGGATGACGTGCGGTCCGAACTCGCGGTCCAACCGGTCACGGTTCCGTTCGTGGCAGACGCGCTCCGGCAAATCAAAGACGATCGCGACGGGCAGGCAGTGAAACTCGCGCGCGAGCTTTACCAGCGGCTTGCGCGCTTCGGATTGCACGTTAGTCGCGTCGACCACCGTCAGTTTGCCGATCGCCAGCCTCTTCGCGGCGATATAATGGAGCACGTCGAACGCATCGGTCGTCGCCCACTGCGCGTTTTCATCGTCCGAGACGAGACCGCGGCAGTAGTCCGACGATAGCACCTCGGTCGCTTTGAAGTGCGTCTTGCCGAACGTCGATTTGCCGGCGCCCGATGGACCGATGAAGACGACCAGCGCCAGCTCAGGAATGGTGATTTTCATACGCGCGTGAAGATCCCCATCTGCGTCGGTGAGCCGACGATTTCGTCCTCCGGACCAACTGGCGCGAAGCGGACGCTGTAATCGAACCTTTCGGCAACGCCACTCGCCCACGCGGTAAACTGCGCCCGCGCCCACTCGAAGCGGTGGTCGCTGTGACGAAACTTGCCGGCGGGTAGTGTCTCCCACTTCACGTTGTACTCGGCATTCGGCGTCGTGATAACCACCGTCCCCGGCTTCGCGAACTCAAACACGGCGCGCTCAAATGCGGCCAGCCGTGGCGGATCAAGATGCTCGATGACTTCCACCACCGCAGCGGCATCGAAGCCTTCCAACCGGCGATCACGGTAGATCAATGAGCCATGAAGGAGATTGATCCTTTGCCGCTGCATCGGCGGCATCCGTTCGATGTGAAGTTTGTCCGCCGCGATTTCCAGAGCGCGATGAGAGACATCCAAGCCAACGATTTCCGTGAACTCCCTGTCGCGCAGCAGGGCGGCAAGCAAGCGTCCTTCACCGCATCCGAGGTCTAGCACCTTCGCGGCCTTGCTCTGCTTCAACGCTGCGAGAACGGCGCCCAGCCGCTGTTCGTTCAGCGAGATCTTGCGCTCGACCTCCTCTTCCTCCATCGCGTCGCTCGCTTGTGGGTCGTCGACACCGACATCAGCATCAGAGACCAGCCGGTCCAAGGCATCGTCGACTAACGTGCGTCGATGCTTCAGGTAGCGGCGCGTGATTAACTCCTTCTCGGGGTGTTCAGAAAGCCAGCCTTCGCCGTGCCTGAGTAGCTTTTCCACTTCGTCGTCGCCGATCCAGTAATGTTTGTCGCCGTCGAGGACAGGTATCAGCACATAGAGATGCGTCAGCAGCTCTTTGACTGTTTTCGTGGCCGAGAGCCTGAGCGTGAAGTAGGGACTATCTCCCCATTCCGGAAACATCTCCTCCAGCGGGTAACCCTCGGTTTCTACCAGGTAACCGAGCGGCTCGAACAAGCGGCGCAGCAGATCTTCCCCACCGGCTCGGGCGCGGACCACCGCAAGAGATGCATTCAGTGGAATCGCCTGAGCGACAAGCTCCGGTCGATCCTTGCTCCGGCCCGCCAGCGCGCTTCCGAACACATCGGCAATCGCGACACTTAGGAACGAAGACGCAACATAAGGCCTGTCGTTCACGTATTGTTCCAGCGACCGACCTTCGCCCGCAGGCCCGCGGCGATTTCTCACCAGCCCGACAGGATCGATCTCGAGCAGGAGCGCGACTGTGCAGCGTGCTTCGGAAGCTTCAGGGTAGAAAACACGCGCCGTCCCGAACGCAAGACTGAACTCCTGCATCCGTGCAGGATTTTTGTGGACCAGGTAACCGAGGTCTGTCGCCGGTTGATGGCTGGTCGAAAGCGTCAGAAGCATTCGACCATGTTACACGTTTGTCGCGCCAGCCGCAGAGAACGTGTGCGGCGGTTGGCTGCTCCCTTTGTGGCGCCAGCACCGGGAGTTCCAGCCGGGAGAGGACAGGCGGGGTCAGCGCGTGAATGTTGGCATTCGCTCCCGGTGCGCATTTTCATTTGCACCGCGCGAAACCGCGCAACTACTCTGGGCGGATGAAAGGCTGGCGCATCGGGGTCAGGTTGCTGGCTGCTTTGGTCGGCAGCGTCGTGCTGGCGGTGGTCCTCTTTTTTGCGTTTACGATCGCGCGCAAGTCGGTCCCCTACGTGCTGCGCGGCGATCTCGAGCAACTCGCGGCCTCCGGACCGTATAACAACCAGGAACTTGCCACCGCGATCTGCGGCAAACCGGTGGATTTCCTCGGCTCGGCTGAGACCAAGTCGCCTGTGCTGGCCCTGCCGCGGGCCCGGCTGCTTTCCTGGGGGCTGGTTTATCCCTCGGTTGGGACCGCGTCGGCGCGCATCGTCGGGGTCGGCGTCCGGCGTCCGGACTGGCGTGATCCCAAGAGCGATTACGCGGCCATCACGGGCACCTGTGAGGCAACTATCACCTTTAAGTATCGCTGCGCCTGGGCGGATAACGGGCGGGCGGTCGTTCTGGAGACGGAGTTCCTGGAGGGTCCGAAAGTCGTCTCACGACCGTAAGGCTGGTTCGCCGAAGCAGAGGCGGCGGAACTCGTAGTCGTCGGACGTGCACTCATAATCGTCTGATGTTGGGTCGTCATCGTCCGACGCTGGTGCGTGGTCGTCGGACGC
Organism: Gemmatimonadaceae bacterium; assembly: GCA_036502385.1. Classification (GTDB taxonomy): domain Bacteria; phylum Gemmatimonadota; class Gemmatimonadetes; order Gemmatimonadales; family Gemmatimonadaceae; genus UBA4720. Next base: position 893 of record DASXYR010000437.1, on the reverse strand, counting down.
TGGAGCGTGATCGTCCGACGTTTGCCCGTCATCGTCGGACGTTGATGCGTGATCATCGGACGCTGGCGCGTCATCGTCGGACGCTGGCACGTGATCGTCCGACGCTGAAGCTTGATCGTCCGACGTTGGCACGTGGTCGTCCGACGTTGGCACGTGGTCGTCGGACGCTGGAGCTTGATCGTCCGACGCTGGCACGTGATCGTCCGACGTTGGAGCGTCATCGTCGGTTGTGGGCCCGTGATCGTCGGACGTTGGCCGGTCATCGTCGGTCGTTGGCACGTGATCGTCGGACGCTGGAGCTTGATCGTCGGACGCTGGAGCTTGATCGTCCGACGTTGGAGCGTCATCGTCGGATGTGGGCCCGTGATCGTCGGACGTTGGCCGGTCATCGTCCGACGTTGGCATGTGATCGTCGGACGTTTTTTCAGCCTGGCAGTTGTAAAATGGCCCCGCTTGGCACCGAAAACCAACCTTCCAGAAACTTTTTTTGAGTCCAACGGGGCCTGTTCTGGCGGCGTGGCGCTCCCTCTTCCGGGCGCCTCGCCTAACTATCCGATTTTTCGTTATGCTCTCAAACCGTTGTTTTTAGCAATTCCCCCGGCTAGGAAGAGCCTGGCGCCTCGCCTAACTATCAGGCAAACGGCTTGCCTAACTATCATGAATTTTATCTGATTCCTTTATTTGGTAGGCACGGCAATTGCTCAATAATGGAGTGCAGTCCGAGTTCGCCAGATTGGCCCGGATTGCCGGGCGGGTCGAACCCTCAAGGGGGAAGCCAGCCGGGTGGGCAAAACAATGGTTGGAAAGGAGACTAAAAATATGGTTAAGAAAAATATATTTGTATCATTTGCGTTCATCCGCCGCACTCCGGTTTACCGGGTGTCGTTTGGACG
>DASXYR010000436.1:0-10973 GCA_036502385.1 Gemmatimonadaceae bacterium | reverse complement strand
AACCCATGCGCGCGAGCGCCCATGAGAGCGAAACGCCTCGTGCGTCGTAGGTGTCGATGTAGTCGCTTCCGAATTCCTGCGCCGCGATGCTGTTTTCGACGAGAGATGTCTCCTCATCGTCGCTCACATCCCGGTACTGCCGCTCCCCAGCCAGCATTAGCGACGATCCCGCGCCCGTTCGATACTCGATCGCGCCGCGCCCTTTCAATTCCCTGTCGCTGAATCCGTACCTGCCGGACGCCGCGACATCGAAGCCACCGCCAACCCGCTGCAGGAACCCGGTGCCGAGCGCGAGCCCTTCAACGCGATTGAAGCGCGCGAAGTCCGAGACGTGGTGAGCAGAGAGCGCGAAGCTCCTGCTCCGCGCGAGCGCCTGCGCACGAACGAGGGAACGGGCTTCTTCCTGGACCCTCTTCACGTCTTCATCAGTTACCGCACGGACGTCCGGCGGAAGCGAGTCCAACACCTGGCCCTTGAACGGGAACGGATGCAGCGCCCGCTCGCCGGGCGGAGCCATCACGATCTCCGGCCCAGTGAAAAAGGTGACCGGCACGCCGGTGTTCACCTCGTAGCAGCAGATCTCCCACCGGCCCCGGATGATCCCGCGCGCGGGGTAATCGAGCCAGGACCCCGTGCGACGGATCTCGATCTCCTGGCGGCGTGGCAGCCAGAACCTTCCTTCGATCAGAGCATTCTCGAGGACTACGGAGACGTCCTCGAGGTCCTTGTCGATGAGAGCCGCTCGTGTGAAGCTGAACGCCATCCGCACCACCTCACCGCTCTCGCGATCGATGAACACCGCCCCCACCGCGCGCGGCTGTCGATCATCTTTCGGACGAACCCTGACCTCGTAGACATCCAGCACGCGGTCGCCGAGCCGTATCTGGAGGGAGTCGTGGATGGCGTAGTCATATTCCTCGAGCCCGACCAGAGAGAGCGGGTGCGGAACGTCCTTCACTTCGTCTCCCTCGCCTATCCTTATGACGTTCCTGAAATTGTTCTGGACGATGCCCAGGTGGTCGCGGTGATAGTTGATGTCGGTCGGCAGCATCAGCGTGTCGCGGCGACCCATGATCCGCTGCTTGCTGAGATCGGGCGCACGCCAATAGACTTCCAACCCCAGCTCGTCCGCTTTCACGATCTTTGGCGGCTCGGGGAATCCTTCACCAAATTGGGCGAGGAAGGTGACGTACCCGTGCGCGGTGGCCTTGTAGTCGACGAGGCCGGTATCCGCGAGCTGGCTCGTCCTCCGCTCCGTTGCGCGCTCGACCAGAGCGCGCGTCCGCGGATCGTTCCACGCTTGCGCGTCGAGTCGGCCGGCCGTGGCGAGCGCGATGAGAAGGACTGGGGCTCGGAGATTCACTCAGGAAAGTTAGTTGCGGACCAAGTTTGGGGGGAGCAATTGCAAACGAAACGAACACAGGACGGTCAATGAGCCTGGCGGAATTCAGAAGGCGCGCGAAAACCGCGACACTGGTGCCGGTGTGGAAGGATTGTCTCCTCGACACTGAGACTCCGGTGTCGGCATTCGCAAAGATCAGCCGCGGACCATTTGCATTCTTGCTCGAGTCCGCACCCGCCGGCGGCGAGACGTGGTCGCGCTACACGTATCTCGGGTCAGAGCCGAGAGCGGCGTGGAGACTTGCGAACGGCGTCGTCGAAGACTGGACAGCCGAGCTGGGATGGCACAACGCTCGAATGCCATCCGATCCACTTGCTGACCTCGCGACGCTCGTCGATGGCGCCAAACCCGCCGACGTTCCCGAGCTCGGAGACTTCTGGGGTGGAGTCGTTGGTTACTTCAGCTACGACATCGTCCGCCTCATCGAGAAGCTTCCCAATCGACCGCCCATGGGGGTTCCAGTTCCCGATGCGGTGTTCGTATTCACGCGATCGCTTGTGATTCTCGACAATCTGCACGGAAAGGCACGAGTCGTGGTTTCGGTGCCGGTGCCGACGGGCGCCCCCGATGCGGACGTTCGATCCCTCTACGATGGCGCGATTGCGGATGTCGAGCAGATTCTCGCGCGGCTGCGCGCGGTCGGGCGCATGGAGCCGATCTCGCTAGACCTCACCGCCGCACCGGTAGTTGGGAAATCGAGTTACGTGCGCGCGGATTTTCTCTCTCACGTCGACAAGATCAAGGAATACATCCGCGCGGGCGATTGCTTTCAGGCCCTGCTGTCCCGGCGCATCGACATCCCGCTCGATTTCGAGCCGGCCGATCTCTATCGCGCGCTGCGGGCGATCAATCCATCGCCATACATGTACCATCTCATACTCGACGGCGTCCAGATCGTTGGCAGCTCGCCGGAGCTGCTCGTGCGCGTGTCGGACGGGCACATTACGCTTCGCCCGATCGCCGGCACGCGGCGGCGTGGGGCGACGCCGGCCCAGGATGATGAGCTGTCGGCCGAGCTTCTCGCCGACGAGAAGGAGCGCGCCGAGCACGTGATGCTGGTCGATCTTGGCCGGAATGATGTGGGTAGGGTGGCGAAGTACGGTACAGTGAAAGTCACCGAGCTGATGAAGGTCGAGAAATATTCGCACGTGCTCCACATTGTCAGTCAGGTGGAGGGCGACCTGAACGACGGGCTATCGGCGCTCGACGTGTTTCGCGCTTCGTTCCCGGCGGGCACCATGACGGGCGCTCCCAAGATTCGCGCGATGCAAATAATCGACGAGCTGGAACCGGTGTCGCGTGGTCCGTATGCCGGCGCGATCGGGTACATCGCCGCCGGAGGAAAGCGAATGGATTTGGCGATAACCATCAGGACGTGCATCATTGCCGACGGAATGGCCTCGGTGCAGGCCGGTGCAGGCATCGTTGCCGATTCCGTCCCCGAGAAGGAATGGGACGAAACGCAGAGCAAGGCGCAGGCGCTGCTGAACGCGATTGCATCGGTCCGTCAGGTGCGGAAGCGGCACAAGTAGTGGCAGTCGTCGCAATTCCGTCCTACGATCGATTCGAGGTCGGCGGTGCGCGCGTTGTGGCGACGATATCGTGTGCGGCCAGTATTCGGGGCGTGCTCGAGAAGGAACGTCTCTATGAGTATGCGGCGAGGCAGCCGGACGCGGTCCCGCTTGTAGGGCGAGCGCCGGTGTTTGCCGTGAACCTGCCCGGTGCGTGCGGACGCGTCGTGGTTCGCCACAACATGCGCGGCGGCTGGATGGCGAAGTTCAACAAGGATCTTTTTGTCCTTCCCACGCATGGCTTCCGCGAGCTGGTCGCCTCGCTGCGGCTGCGGGCGAGCGGGGTGAGCACGCCAGAAGTCGTGGCGTACGTCTCGTATCCGAAGAACTGGGTGCTGCGCCGATCCGATGTGGCGACGCGTGAGATCTCGGACGGCCACGATCTGTCGGTCGCGCTGGCGAAGGTCACCGATCACGACCATCGCGTGATGGTCCTTGATGCAGTCGCCAAACTGTTGCGCGCGATGACACACGCAGGAGCGCACCATCCAGATCTCAACCTCAAGAACGTCCTGCTCACCGCGGGGCTGGGTGAGGATCTGGACGCGCACGTCCTCGACGTCGATCGCGTCCGATTCAGCTCGCCCGGGTCTCCGCTCGTAGCAAAGGCAAATCTGGATCGATTGATTCGTTCGCTGCGCAAGTGGCGCGACAGCTTCGAGCTGCCCTACTCCGCTGAGGACGAGGAGTACCTGCGTCTCCGGACCGGCGAGTGAGCGCTCAGCTCCCGCAATCGGTTCCGGACAACATATGCATCGTGATGATGAGCGCCGTTGGCGACGCGGTTCACGTGCTGCCGGTGATCAATGCTCTCAAGAGAGCGAATCCGAGAACGCGAATCACCTGGGTTCTTCAGCCGGGGCCGGCCACGCTGGTGCGGGGCCACCGTTCCGTCGATGAGATAATCATTTTCGACCGGGCGCACGGCTGGCGTGCATTTGCCGACGTGCGATCAGAGCTGGCGAAGCGGCGGTTCGATCTCGTGATCAACCTTCAGGTGTACTTCAAGGCTGGGGTAATCACCGCTTTCACCCGAGCGCCGGTCAAGCTCGGGTTTGATCGCGCGCGCGCACGTGACTTCAACTGGCTGTTCACGAACAAAAAGATTCCCATCCACGCGGTGCAGCACGTTCAGGATCAATACTTCGAATTCCTCAACGCACTCGGCGTTTCGCCCGAGCCGGTGGAATGGGATCTTGGCCCCTGGCCCGATGAGCGCGCGTGGCAGGCGGAGTTCCTCGCTTCGGTCAATCGCCCCGTCGCATCGATAGTCATAGCGACGAGCAAGCCCGAGAAGGATTGGATTCCCGAGCGCTGGGCCGAGGTGGCTGACGCACTGTATCTGCGTTATGGAATGCAGGTCGTTCTAGTCGGGGGAACCTCGGAGCGGGAGCGGGCGGCCGAGCGAATCGTGATGGAGCGCGCGAGCCACAAGCCACGATCGGAATTGGGGAGCGGGTTGCGGAAGCTCGTGTCGATTCTGGACGCGTCGTCGCTGGTTCTGTCGCCCGACACGGGACCGCTGCACATGAGCGTCGCGCTCGATAGGCCCGTGATCAGCCTGATGGGTTATACGAATCCAAAGCGCACGGGGCCGTATCGCAAGTTTCAGGATCTGATGATCGACGTCTATGGCGAACCGGGCGAGAATTACCCGATCTCAATGGAGAATCGTCCCGGACGGATGAAGCGCATCGAGACTCAGGATGTGATGGAAAAGGTCGCCCTCTGGAAGGAGCGATACGACGGTGGGAAGCCGTGAAACCGCGCAAGCCGCCGGGTGTGAAGCTCCCGGTCAGAGAACAGGTATCTGCAGGCGGAGTTGTCTTCCGTCGCTACAACGAACGCACCGAGGTTGTGATTGTCGCAGTCGGTCCTCAGAACAGGTGGCAGTTACCCAAGGGACTGGTCGAGCTCGACGAGAAACCGGAGACTGCCGCGGTGCGAGAAGCGCGCGAGGAAGCCGGAGTCGCAAGCGAAATCGTGAGTCACATCGAGACCGTTGAATACTGGTTCGCTGGTCTCGACGGGGGAGAGAAGGTTCGTTTTCACAAGCGCGTCCACTTCTATCTGTTGCGGTACATCTCGGGCGATCCGAGGGATCACGATTGGGAGGTCAACGACGCCCGGTGGGTTCCGATCGATGAGGCGGCCAGCGAGTTGGCGTTCGAGAATGAGCGGCGGGTAGTTGATGAGGCGCGGCAACGAATCAAGGCTCGGGGTCCAAATCAGTAATCCGACGTCTTAACAAATCGAAATTCCTCACCGGTCTCACCGGTCTTCCCCCTTTCCCCCGTCTATCCAAAAGTCGGAGGTCGAAGCGGCACGAATCAAATTGACCCACTACTCGGAATCACAGGCGCAAACGCTAGGTGTGAATCCTCCCGAACTCGTAAATAACCCCGACGTCCCTCATCAAACCGATCAGCCTCACCAGCGGCAGCCCCATGACCGCGAAATAATCTCCCTCGACGCGCTCCACGATCGTCGCACCGAAACCCTGAATCCCGTACGCACCCGCCTTGTCCATCGGCTCACCGGTGGCGATGTACGCCTCGATCTCGTCCTCGCGCAGGCGCCGGAACGTTACTTTGACTTCCTCGATGGCCGAACGAAGCTTCTTGCCACGCGAGACGGCCACCGCGGTGATCACGGTGTGTTCTCTGCCACTCAGCATTGCGAGCATCCGCGCCGCGTCTTCCTTGTCGATCGGCTTGCCGAGCACTTTGCGATTGATGACGACGATCGTGTCGGCGGCAATCGTGATGAGATCCGGATCACGCATCGCGACGGCATTCGCCTTGTCCCGCGCGAGGCGCTCGGCGTGGCGTCGCGGCGTCTCGCGCGGACGCATCGATTCGTCCAGATTCGCCGGACGCACTTCGTGAGCGATGCCGATGAGATTGAGCAGCTCGCGCCGTCGTGGGGACGAAGAGGCGAGCACCACTTTGCAGCTGCTCACCGTTCCAGCCAAAGGGTGACCGGACCATCGTTGACGAGCTCCACATCCATCATCGCGCCGAACTCGCCCGTCTCGACTTTGACGCCGCGTTCGCGCAGTGCGCTGACGAAGCGCTCGTAAAGCGGAATCGCCTCCTCGGGGCGCGCGGCATCGATGAAACTGGGGCGCTTCCCCTTTTCCGCGTTTCCGTAGAGCGTGAACTGCGACACAACCAGAACGGCGCCACCAACTTCAGCAAGGCCGAGGTTCATCTTTCCTTCGGCGTCGCCAAATAGCCGGAGGCCCGAGGTCTTCTCCGCCATCCAATCGACTTTGTCTGACGTATCGCCGCGCGTAAAACCGACGAGAAGCAGAAATCCCTTCTCAATGCTGCCGGCCGTTCGTGGTCCGATTCGGACTTCCGCCCGCGAGACGCGTTGGAGCAGGACTCGCAGGACCTACTCCACCGTAACCGACTTGGCCAGGTTACGCGGCTGATCCACGTTTGCTCCACGCTTGACGGCGATGTAGTAGGCGAGGAGCTGCAGTGGAATCGAAGCGAGCACCGGCGTCAGCATGTCCTTCGTCTCGGGGATGCGGAACTCATAATCGAGCTTTCCCTCGAGTGCTTCCTCATCGCGGGTGGTAATCGCTATCACGCGGCCGCCGCGCGCCTTCACTTCCTGCACGTTCGACACGACCTTGTCGAAGACCGAGTCGTGGGGCGTGACGAACACGACGGGCATCGACTCGTCAATCAACGCGATCGGGCCGTGCTTCATCTCCGCCGCCGGGTAACCTTCGGCGTGGATGTAGCTGATCTCCTTCAGCTTGAGCGCGCCCTCGAGCGCGGTCGGGAAGCTGTAGCCGCGACCGAGATAGAGGAAATTCTGGGCGTTCTTGAAGTCCTCGGCGATCTTCTCCACCTCGTCCGCGCGATCCAGGATGTTCTGGATCTTGGATGGAAGCTCCTGCAGCTGCTGGATGATCTCCTTGCCGTCGACCATCGAGAGATTGCGGAGCCGAGCGAGCTTGAGCGTGAACAGCAGCAGCGCGATGACCTGGCTCGTGAATGCCTTCGTCGACGCGACGCCGATCTCGGGGCCGGCGTGGACGTAGATGCCGCCGTCGCTCTCACGGGCGATGGTCGAGCCTACGACGTTCACGATCCCGTATGTGCGCGCTCCGCGCGACTTGGCTTCGCGCATGGCTGCAAGCGTGTCGGCCGTCTCACCCGACTGTGAGATCACGATGCAAAGCGTCTTATCGGATACGACTGGATTTCTGTAGCGGAACTCGGAAGCGTACTCGACTTCGACCGGAATGCGCGCAAGGCTCTCGAGCATATGCTCGCCAATCAGGGCCGAGTGCCAGCTTGTTCCACACGCGGTGATGAGGATGTTGTCGAAACGGAGCAGCTCCTCGTCCGTCATGTTGAGGCCGCCCAACTTTGATGTCCCCTGATCTGGGAGAAGACGTCCGCGCATCGCGTTCTCGACCGTCGCCGGCTGCTCGAAGATCTCCTTGAGCATGAAATGATCGAATCCGCCGCGCTCGATCTGGTCCAGATCCCAATCGATCTTGCTGACGCCGCGCTCGAGCTGCTGCGCCCGCTGGTTGAGAATCGTGTACCCGTCGCGGGTCAGTACCGCGACGTCGCCGTCATCGAGGTAGACCACTTCGCGCGTCTGGGCAAGGATCGCGGAGACATCGCTCGCGACGTAGTACTCGCCATCGCCCAGTCCGATGAGGAGCGGGCTTCCCTTCCGCGCGGCGACGATCTTGTTCTTGTCCTTGCTGGAGACGACCGCGATTCCGTACGTACCCTCGATCTGCCAGAGCGCTTCAATGACGGCGTCCTCGAGATTCTCGTCGAACGCCTCTTCGATTAGATGAGCGATGACTTCCGTATCGGTATCGGATGCGAACTCGTGCCCCCGTGCCTCCAGTCCCTTTCTGAGCGTCCCGGAATTCTCGATGATTCCATTATGGACGACAGCGATATCGCCCTTGCAGTCGACGTGCGGGTGCGCGTTGGACTCGTTGGGGACGCCGTGCGTCGCCCAGCGGGTGTGGCCAATCCCTGTGTCACCGTTGACCGGGCTCGTCGCGAGCGCGCGCTCGAGCTGCGATATCTTTCCCGCGGCCTTACGGGTCTCGACTCCCGAACCGTTCATAACTGCAACGCCAGCGGAATCGTAGCCGCGGTACTCCATCCGCTTCAGGCCTTCGAGAAGGAGTGGGGTTGCACCACGCATTCCGATGTATCCAATAATTCCACACATATGGGAGCTCTAGTTGACTGGGTTCTATCTGGTGAGGGCCTCGACCGGCTTCCGGCAGTCGCTGACGAGTTTCTCCGCCTCTTCCGCGCTCGGTGCCTCTGCTATTACACGCACGATTGGTTCCGTCCCGGAGGGCCTGATGTGCACCCAGCGATCGGGCCAGGTAAGCCTCAAACCGTCCTGTGTGTCGGCCTCGGCGTCGGGGAAGGCCCGCGTTAAGGCCTGATACACCGTGTCGAGGGGCGCATTCGGGCGATCCAGCTTGTCCTTGACGATGATATAGCGCGGGTACGAGGCCACGATCTTCGAGAGCGGGCGTTTATCGCCCTCCTCCAGCAGCAACTGTAGGATGAGCGCAGCACCCACCGGTGCGTCCCTGCCGAGGTGCAGCTCCGACAGAATCACCCCTCCGTTGCCTTCCCCACCGATTGGCGACTTCTCGGTCCGCATCCGCGTCGCGACGTTCACCTCTCCGACTGGGGCGCGAATGACTGTCGTTCCCGCCTCGGCGGCGATGTCGTCGAGGATCCTGCTCGTCGAGAGATTGGTTACGACCGGCCCTTGGCGATGTCGCAGCACCACCTTGGCGGCCAACGCCAAAGTGTAGTCCTCACCGATCGCGACGCCCTCTTCGGAAACCAGCGCGAGGCGGTCCACGTCCGGATCCACGGCCATTCCGATGTCGCAATGGGAGTCCTGCACCAGCTTCTGGAGCTCGCCCAGGTTCTCGGCGACCGGCTCGGGAGGACGCGGGAATCGCCCGTCGGGCTCCATGTTGATCGTCGCCAGCTTGCAGCCGAGGAGCTCGAGAAGCACGGGCATGAAGACACCGCCGGCACCCCTGACGCAGTCGAGGCCGACCCGAAATTCCCGCTTTCTGATTCCTTCCACGTCGAGAAACGGAAGCGCCAGAATCTTCTCGATGTGCTCGCGGGCGGCGTCCTTGTCGGCGGTGATCACGCCAAGCTTGTCCCACGTCGCACGCGGAATCTTCTCTCCATCGACGACCTTCCGCATGTCGGCCGCTTCCGCGCCGTCAAGAAAAAGTCCCGATGGTCCGATGAATTTGAGAGCGTTCCACTCGATTGGATTGTGGCTCGCCGTTATCGCGAGGCCGCCCGCGGCGTGATGGTGTTCGACGGCGAGCTGTACAGTGGGCGTCGGAACCATGCCGATGTCGATGACATTGCACCCCACCGACTGCAGCGCCGAGAGCACGACGGGGTGAAACATCGGGCCGGAGACGCGGCTGTCCCGCCCGACGACGATCATCGCCTTGCCGCCATTGCGCGCGAGGGCCCACGCACCGAATCCGGCAGCGAACTTAGCCATGATCTCAGGCGTCAGCGCTTCGCCAACGCGGCCGCGCACACCGGAGACGCTCACCATCAATCCTTCGTACGCCATTCGTGCTGTTCCTCTCTTTCTGTTGGGCCTGCACTGCAGCCCGTAATTTACTCGTCACGGAAGGGCTGGGACGCCGTCTGTTGGGGCCGCCGATCTATTAACTTCCCGTTCAATCTCCTCCACGCGAACCAGCGAATGACCCGCATCTTCGAAGAAGACCTCAAGACACAGTTCGGCACCCGCGCTATTCACGCGGGACAACGTCCGGACATGCTCTCGGGCGCCATCATGACGCCCATCTACACTACGTCCACCTACGTCCAGGAAGGACTCGGCAAGAACAAGGGCTACGAGTACGCGAGGGGCAAGAATCCCACCCGCGAGGCACTCGAGCGAAACGTGGCGGCACTGGAGGGCGGGACGCACGGGTTCGCGTACAGCAGCGGGATGGGCGCCACGGATTCGATCATGAAGCTATTCAAGTCGGGCGACCACATCGTCGCCGGCGAGAGCAGCTACGGTGGAACCTTCAGGCTGTTCGACAAGATCCTCCGGAATTTCGGTCTGTGCTTCACGTACGTCGACAGCCGCGACCCGCAGAAAGTGGAAGACGCCTGCAACGACCGCACTGCGGCGATCATGATGGAGACGCCAACGAATCCAATGATGCGCCTCACCGATCTCGCCGCGGTTGGCGAGATCGCGAAACGAAAGAAGGCGCTCTTCATCGTCGATAACACGTTCGCGTCGCCGTTCTTCCAGCGACCCTTCGATTTCGGCGCGGACATCGTCTATCACTCGTCGACGAAATACCTGAACGGCCACAGCGACATGGTCGGCGGAATAGCGATCGTGCGCGACGACGCGCTTGCCGAGCGGATGCAGTTCATTCTCAACTCCGCCGGCGCTGTGCCTGGAGCGTTCGACGCGTGGCTGGTGCTGCGCGGGACGAAAACTCTCCACCTCCGAATGCCGCGCCACGACGAGAACGGCCGTAAGATTGCGGCTTGGCTCGCCGAAAAGATCGGTCATGAGAACGTGATCTATCCCGGACTTCCATCGCATCCGCAGCACGAGCTCGCCAAGCGGCAGATGAAGGGATTTGGCGGAATGATCTCAGTTCTCACCGGCAGCAAGGAAAAAGCTGCGAAAGTCCTCGGCAAAGTGCGCGTGTTCTCTCTGGCCGAATCGTTGGGAGGAGTCGAGAGTTTGATCAGTCACCCGGCATCGATGACACATGCGTCGGTTCCTGCCGATCATAGAGCGGAGCTCGGATTGACCGACGATCTGATCCGACTGTCCTGCGGCGTTGAGGATGTTGGAGACCTGATCGCCGACCTCGATCAGGCATTCGGATGAAGATCCTGATCGTCGGCGGCGGTGGGCGCGAGCATGCGCTAGCCTGGAAGCTGCGCCGCGACGATCCC
>DASXYR010000435.1:0-3725 GCA_036502385.1 Gemmatimonadaceae bacterium | reverse complement strand
GATCCGCGAGAACCTTGCAAAGGTGGTTGGCGATATCGAGTCTGACGTCGAGTCCTACGATGTCGCTCAACCTGAGCGGCCCGATCGGGTGCCGATAGGCGAGCACGATTCCCTTGTCGATATCGTCGGCAGACGCCACGCCTTCTTCGAGCATCCGCATAGCTTCCAAAGCCGTCGACACGTCGAGACGGCTGGTGGCGAATCCCGGTGAGTCGCGAACGAGTAGGGATTCCTTGCCGATCTGCGCGACAAGCTCACGTGCGCCCGCGATCGTGTTCTCCGTGGATTCAGCTCCACGAATGATCTCGACGAGCCGAAATGACCAAACGGGGTTGAAGAAGTGCATCCCAAGAAAGCGTTCTGGAGCACTAAGCCCGCGCGAAAGCTCGACGATGGACAGCGCGCTCGTGTTGCTCGCGAGAATGCGGGGTGACCGAAGCTCGGCCTCAGCGAGCACCTCGTGTTTCAGCTCTAGGCGTTCGGGGACCGACTCGACCAGCAGATCCAGTTCAGCGGGCAGCTCTTGTACCGCGGAGCATGTCTGGACGCGGTTCTGGATTGTGCTCGCCTGGGCGGCGTCCATCTTGCCCCGCGCTAGGCCGGACTCGGCTTGCTCGGCGACGACTTTGCGGAGACGGTCAATGCGTGAGCTGTTCGGCTCGCATACCACCACCTCGCACCCGGCGGCGGCAAAGACATAGGCGATACCGACCCCCATGGTGCCCGCTCCGATAAGGCCGACCGATGTGGGCATGCCGTCTTTGCTCCTTTGGTTGGGATGGCGCTTGGCCGTCGATGCGGTGACCACGCTACGGTTTGCTGAACCTTTGTGTCAACTCATCTGTTGACAGATGTCTTCTTAGGCGACGATGCGCTGTATGAAATCCGCGATGGCGCGGTGCACTGTGGGTGAATCGCCGAGTCGGCGGGACATCCAGAAGAAGCCGTGGATCGTGCCCGCGATATCCATGTAGGTTGTCGCAACGCCAGCCCGCTGCAATCGCCTTGAGTACTCAGCGCCCTCATCTCGCAGGGGGTCGAACTCCGCGGTAATGATCAGTCCCGGTGGTAGACCGCTCAGATCTGTGGCCGCCCATGGCGAAGCCAAAGGGTTGTCGGAGTCGAGCGCGGAGCGAAGGTAATGGCTCCAGAACCAAGTGATGTCCTCGCGTGTCAAGCCATAGCCCTTTGCGAAGTCCGACCGCGATCGGAACTCATCCGACTCGGCGGGTGCCAACAATGGATAAAGCAAGATCTGGCCATGAACCGTGAGGTCACCTCGATCACGCGCGAGCCTGCCGACACCGGCTGCAAGATTTCCGCCGGCGCTGTCGCCGCAGATGATGACGCAGGAACGGTCAATCCCCAACACTGCGGCGTTCGAGACCAACCATTGGACGGCTGCGTAGCAATCTTGCAGCGGTTCGGGAAACTTCGACTCCGGGCTCAGGCGGTACTCGACCGACGCTACGACCAGGCCGGTCGCGTTGGCGAGCGCTCGACACGGTTCGTCGGCCAACGCCACGTTGCCTCCTACCCAACCTCCGCCATGCAGGTAGACGATGATGGGAAGCGTCGTGTCCGAGTCGGGGTGATAAATACGAACCGGGATGCGGTCGAAGGCGAGGACGTCTTGAGTCCTGCTTACGGGCTGCGGCCGAGCTTGCAGATGAGTGGATTGGTTCATCGTTTCTCTGGCTGCAAGAACTGAAAGCTCGCAGTACGGTCTGACGCCCACCTCGTCGAAGCGATTCAGTAGTGCCTGTGCCTGCGCGGACAAGCCGACGGGGGAAGCGGGCTCGTCCCGCCGCGGCTCGATCGCTGGATTCTCGCTCATCGTCTCAGCTCTTTCGGCAGCCTTGTGGTGATCAAATTATGCTTCGTCGTTGTACATCAATCAACGTATCTGTTGACTACGCGTGTTCAGCCTGCATACGATCCCAGGACGCAAGTAGTTCTGGGCAACGAAGCCAGGAGGAATTCGCACTTGTTAAGCGACACGCCGGATGCCGACGATCTCTCCGCTCTCAAGGCGCTCGTCCGTCAGTGGGGCGCTGAGAAGGTGCGTCCTCGTCTACGAGAGCTGGAGGATCGTGGCGAGTTTCCACGGGAGCTCTACAGACAGATGGGCGAGCTAGGGCTCTTCAGTTCCTGCTTTACGGAGGAAGGATCCGCGACCGGACGTGGATTTCAGGAGCTGGCCGAGATCTCCGAACAGGTCGCGTGGACGTATCCACCGCTTTCAGGAGCGATGAACCTGCAGGCGGCGACTGTGCCCTTGACGATGGCAAACTGGGGAAGCAAGGAGATCGTTAGTCGCTACATCCCCGGCCTGATCACCGGCGAGCTCATTGGCTGTAATGCGATGACCGAGCCTGATGGTGGTTCGGACCTACTCGGCGCCATGCGGACGCGAGCGATCCGCGACGGTGATCACTACGTCATCAATGGTTCGAAGATGTGGATCACGAACGCGAACGTCGCCGATGTCGCCGTGATCTACGCCAAGACCGACCCCGATGCCGGCCACAAGGGCGTCAGCGCCTTCGTCATGCCCATGCATTCGCCCGGGGTGGCTGTTACGCGAATCAAGTGCCGCGGGCTGGGCAGCTTGATGCCCACCAACTCAATCACTCTCGACGACGTCCGGGTTCCGGCCGCGAACATGCTGGGAGAAGAGGGCCAAGGATTCTCTGTTGCGATGAATGCGATGGATTTCGGACGGTTGACTGTCGCTGCCCGGTCTGTCGGCTTAGCGCAGGCCTGCCTGGATGCCTCGCTCGCGTACGCCAATCAGCGAATGGCATTCGGTCAGAAGATTGGTGAGTTTCAGCTGGTCAAGAAGCAGCTAGCTGACATGACCGTCGAAGTTGCCGCAGCCCGGATGCTTGTCAAAGACGCGGCAGTGAAGTACGACAGCGGACAGATCGCTACCAGGGACAGTTCGATTGCGAAGTACTACGGCGGCGAGGTCTGCAACCGCGCTGCGCAAGCGACGACAGACATTTTCGGCGGCGCCGCGTTTTCGGACGAACTGCCAATCAGCATCTATCTCAACTTCGCGAAGCTTTACCAGAATGGGGAAGGTTCGGTGAACATCCAGGCCGGATTGATCGCCGATGACGCGCTCGGTACGCGACCGATGAACCGCCACAAGCTTTTTCTTGATCGCGCTGGAGCGAATAGCTCCGCGCACTCGACTTCTCGGTAGCACGACGACAGGGGTGAACGACATGGCAGAACACGACATCATCATTCGTGGCGGCAAAGTGGTCGATGGAACTGGTTCCGATCCGAGGTCGGCCGACGTCGCGATCACCGATGGCGTCATCACCGAGGTGGGAGCCGTCGAGGGGCGCGCGAGCCGTGAGATCGACGCCGACGGCGCGCTTGTCATGCCCGGATGGGTCGACATCCATTCTCACTACGACGGGCAGGTTACCTGGGAAAACACGGTCGGACCCTCTTCGTGGATGGGTGTCACCAGCACTGTGATGAGCAACTGTGGCGTGGGCTTCGCTCCGTGTCGGCCGAAGGACCGAGAGACTTTGATCGAACTCATGGAGGGCGTCGAGGACATCCCAGGCGCCGCACTTGCCGAGGGACTGACGTGGCAGTGGGAGACCTTTCCTGAGTATCTCGACGAACTCGCCACCCGGCATTACGACATCGATATCGCGGCGCAGGTTCCGCATGGAGCACTGCGTCTGTACGTCATGGGTGAG
>DASXYR010000434.1:0-12887 GCA_036502385.1 Gemmatimonadaceae bacterium | reverse complement strand
CCGGAACCGAGGAAACCCAGCCTCTGACGCGATTGAGCCCGCCCAGCGACGACAGCTTGAGAACCACCCAGCCGAACGCCATTCCTCCTACGTGCGCGGTCCAGTCGATCCCCGAGCTGGGCGACAGGGCGAAGATGATGTTCATTCCGATCATTGCCGCGATGAGCCACCGCGATTTCATCGGAATTACCCCGAAGATGTAGACCTCTTCGTCGGGCCACCTCAGTGCATAGGCGACCAGCACGCCACTGATGGCTCCCGACGCCCCGATCACTGCGGTGTGCTGCGCGAATATCAGGTGCGCAATCGCCCCGCCGAGCCCGCACCAGAGATAGAACTGGAGGAAGCTGCGGGTGCCCCAGACGTGCTCGAGCCGGGGGCCGAACATCCAGAGCGTAAGCATGTTGAACGCGATGTGGGCCAGCCACGCGTGTACGAACATGTACGTCAGCACGGTCCACCATTCTCCGGGGAACCTTGCTGGATCCAGAGCGAGCGCTGAGTAGACCGCGTCCTGACCGAACAGCGTAAGCTGCAGGAAATAGACACCGATGTTCAGCGCCAGCAGCCACTGGACAGCCCGCGTCATGCGCGGAGACTCCGTTGTCTCGTACAGCTCGCTCATACGGACCTGCTGCGAAAGGAACTACATCCTAAGACACAGCCCGCGACGAAGGGTTCCTTGGAAACCCCTACTCGAGTGCCAGCTTGACTATCCGCTCACACAGCTCCGGGAACTTGATTCCCATTGCCGCCGCACCCTGTGGTATCAGACTGAGCTCTGTCATTCCAGGCAACGTATTCGCTTCCAGACAGTAGAACTCACCCTCTGTTGTCAGTCGGAAATCTATTCGGGCGTATCCCTTCAGCTTAAGCGACTTGAAGGCAGCCAATGCCTGTTTTTGAACCCTTTCCGTCGCTTCGCGCGAGATCTTCGCGGGAAACTCCTCCGTTGCCATCCCCGCCGTGTACTTGCACTCGTAGTCGTAGATCTCGTGCTTCGAGATAATCTCTCCGACCGGCAGAGCAACCTCTCCAAGTACGCCGACAGTCAGCTCCCGTCCGGGCACGAATCGCTCGATCATGACCTCATCGTCGTACTTGAGCGCTTCCGTGATTGCCCCTGGGAGATCACTCCGTTTCTTGACCAACGTCAACCCAACCGTCGAGCCCTGCTTCGACGGCTTCACGATGACAGGCAGACCGAGCATTCCTTCGACCTGCTCTGTCGTAGCAGGAGCCATCAGCCAGTCGGCGGTCTTTACGTCCGCCACGCGGAATAGTTTCTTCGAGAGATCCTTGTCCATCGCCAGAGCGCTCGAGAGATGTCCGCTGCCTGTGTACTTCACGTGCGCCATGTCCAGCAAGGCCTGGATGGTCCCATCCTCGCCCTGCCCACCGTGCAGGGCGAGAAAGGCGACGTCCGCATCCTTGATCTCCTTCATCGATGTCAGGTTCGGCAGGAACGTCCCCTCCGCGAATTTGGACAGCGCTTCGAGTGATGGCGGCTCGGTACCCACCTTCCCCGTGGCCAGCTCGCGTTGCTCGGCGTCGCTGATCACCCCACGCGCTGGATCGAGTGCGGTGACCTTGTGTCCGTTGCCGCGCAGTGCGTGCACGATGCGAATGCCGGATGCGAGCGACACGTTCCGCTCGGAGGATGTGCCGCCCATGAGAACCGTAATGTTCATCACTTCCTTTTCCTTTTAGCGGGACATCATGAAATGGAGCATGTCGGATCGTGTGACGATTCCCTGCACCAATCCATGCTCCTGTACGAGCACCGCCGGATTCGATTTCGAGAGCAGCTTGACTACGCTATCCACAGGTTGATCCGACGCCACCATCGGGAATGGAGAGTCCATTATCTCGCTCACAGTTGTCTCGAGCAGCTTTGGATTCTCGAGACTCTTTTGTGACAGCGACCAATCGCTCACGGAGCCGACACAGTTTGCGCCGTCCATCACGGGAAGCTGTGAGACGTCGTGCAGGCTCATCAGACCAATGGCCTGGCGGACGGTAGCTCCCGGCGCAACACTCACCACCGCGGGGGCGCCTCCGTTCTTTCTCCCGAGTACCGTATGCAAAGCAACTTTCGGCGTGTCGAGCATTTGATTCTCACGCATCCATTCGTCGCTATAGAGCTTCGACAAATACCGTTCGCCCGTGTCGCACAGGATCGTAACCACCATCGCTTTCGGATCGTCGAGCTCGCGCGCGATCTTGAGCGCCACCGACGTAATGAGTCCCGACGAACCGCCCACAAATAGCCCTTCCTCGCGTGTGAGCCGGCGGGCCATCGCGAATGATTCCTTGTCGCTGACGGTGACGTAGTCGTCGATTACGCTCATGTCGAGCGTTCCAGGAAGCTTGTCCTGCCCGATCCCTTCAATTTTGTACGGCGTGCCTTCGATCTTGTTTTTTCCTTTGCTTCGCCAGTATTCGGCCAGTATCGAGCCGGCTGGGTCGCCGGCGATGATACTGATCTTCTTATTGCGCTCCTTCAGGTAGCGCCCGACGCCGGTCAGTGTGCCGCCGGTGCCCGCCGATGCCACGAAGTGGGTGATCTTTCCCTCCGTTTGCTCCCATAGCTCGGGACCAGTCGTCGCGTAATGCGCTTCAGGATTGGCGTCGTTGTAGAATTGGTCCGCAAGAATTGCGTTCGGTGTTTCTGAGGCGATTCGTTTCGCCATCACCACATAGTGGTCAGGATGATCGGGCGGCACCGCCGTTGGAGTCACGATCACTTCCGCCCCGAAAGCCTTGAGAAGACGCACCTTTTCCTGCGACATCTTGTCGGGCATCGTGAAGATGCACTTGTATCCCCTGAGTGCGGCTGCGATCGCAAGACCGACACCGGTGTTGCCGCTCGTGCCTTCGACAATCGTTCCGCCAGGCTTGAGCCGCCCTTCCTTTTCAGCCCGTTCGATGATCGGCAATCCGATTCGATCCTTGACGGAGCCGCCTGGATTGAAAAACTCTGCTTTGGCGTACACGGGCGTGCGGATTCCTCGCGTCAGCTGATTCAGTCTGATCAAAGGCGTCCATCCGATGGTATCGAGGACGTTGTCGTAGGGGTGGCGATTGCGTTCGGGCTTCACCTAGCGGCTGGTTTTGCGCTTCGTGGTTGTTCGAGCCGCCGGTTTCTTTACCGCGGGCTTGGCAGCGACAACTGGTTGCGCCGTATCCGGACCCGGAACAACGGCGCTGCCTGCCTCCGTAGAGTCACGCTGGATGATCGAGTCGCCGGGAAGAGGCGGTGCATCAGGATGCCTGAAAAAAACCGGAAGCAGAATGGACACAGGGACGGGCTGACCTCGCGTTTTTGCTGGATCGAATTTCAAATCGCGCGACCCCTTCATGGCAGCGGAATCCAGCGCGCTGAAGCCAGAAGTCTCTGCGACACGTGTCGAGTCCGCTACGATCGCGCCATTGCTGTCGATATAGATCCGAAGCGTCACGTTACCCTGGACTTTCTGCGCATACAGCGCCGGTGGATAGCGGAACGGCAGCTCCTTGTTCAGCATCACAGGAGCGACGTCCGGTTGCCTTCCCACAGTCTGAAAGGGCAGGTTGGATCCTTCGCCCTTCTTGCATCCGCCCGCTCCCACGAGCAGCAACAGCAGGCACCAGCTTCCTGGTCTCGGCTTCATCCTCGGGCTTTCCCCTCTTCCTGCTTCGCCTCGTCAACGAGGCGTGCCAGAATTTCCAGAGCTTTAATTGGTGTCATGGCATTGGGTTCCAGTTTTCTCAGCTGTTGAACGACGGGATGCGCCATCAAACCGAATAAGGCCAGCTGGTCATCAGAAACGGCGGCTGTCGCTCTTGAGGCGTTCCCATGTCGGGGCACGATCTGTTCCGCTTCGAGAAGCTTCAACAACTCCTTTGCGCGTTTGAGGACGCTGGGCGGGAGTCCGGCCAGACGTCCGACCTCGATCCCATAGGATCGGTCTGCCCCTCCGGGTAGGAGTCGGTGCAGGAAGAGAACTTCGTCGCCGGCTTCACGAACCTGAACATTATAGTTGCGAACTGCTACTAAGCTATCCGCCAGCTGGGTCAGCTCATGATAGTGAGTTGCGAAAACGGTCTTGCAGCCGATCTGATTGTGGATGTGCTCGCTCACCGACCACGCGATCGAAATCCCATCATAGGTCGACGTACCGCGGCCAATCTCATCCAGCAGCACCAGGCTCCGCCTGGTCGCGGTATGAAGTATGGCGCTCGTCTCCGACATCTCCACCATGAATGTGGACTGACCGCGAACCAGATTGTCGCTCGCCCCCACACGCGTGAACAGACGGTCGATGACCCCGATCCTCGCGCGCGAGGCGGGAACGAAGCTTCCCGCCTGTGCCATCAGCACGATCAATCCAACCTGCCGGAGTATCGTTGATTTACCCGCCATATTCGGGCCGGTCAGGATGATCATCCGCGCATCTTCGGTCAGCGTCACATCGTTCGGCATGAACTTCTCACGCGGCATCATTCGCTCGACCACCGGGTGACGCCCCGCCGTGATTTCCAGAGCGAAGTCATCTGTCAGCTCCGGTCGCACATAGCCTTCTCGTTCCGCAACCTCCGCCAGCGAAGCGAGCACATCGAGCTCGGCGACAATCCTGGCCACGGACTGGAGCCGCGCGATCTCGCCACCAACGCGGGCGCGCAGTCCTTCGAATAGCTCCCGCTCGCGACCTTCCACCTTTTCCGCGGCGGTCAAAACCCGTTCTTCATACTCCTTGAGCGCGGGAGTCACATATCGCTCTCCACCCGTCAACGTCTGCCGGCGCTGGTAGTCGGCGGGAACGAGATGAGAGTTGCTGTTCGAGATCTCTATGAAGTAGCCGAATACTTTGTTGTATCCGACCTTCAGCGAGTTTATTCCGGTCCGCGCACGCTCCTCGGACTGGATGCGGGCGATTCCGTCCTTGCCACCATCCCTCAGCGTCCTCCATTCATCCAGAGTTCCGTCGATCCCCTCGCGAATGCTGGACTCATCTCCGATTGCAACCGGAGGTCTGTCGACGAGCATGCTCACGATTTCCGCGCAAAGATCACCACACGCGTCCCACGTAGCCACGTGCTTGTCGAACGCGGATGCGCCCTTTTCCATTGCCAGAGAACGGGCACGCTCGAGCGCCAGCTCCACCAGTGGCAGCCGCGCCATCGAATCTCCAAGCGCCCTCAGTTCTCGAGGAGAGGCACGCCCTGCAGCTGTTTTTCCGCCCAACCGTTCTATATCGCGCACTCCATCGAGTGCCTCCCGCATTGCGCTCCGAACCAGTGTGTCGCTGAGTGCGTCGACGGCGCCGAGTCGCGTTTCGATCTTATTCCGGTCGACGAGAGGGGCGAGCAGCCACTCCCGCAACATGCGGGCGCCCATGGGAGTCAGCGTCCGGTCAAGAACGCCGAGCAGAGTTCCCGATGTTTCGCCCCCACGCATCGACTCGACGATTTCCAGATTTCGCCTCGTCATCTCATCGAGGGGGATACTGTCGCCAGGCCTCTCGATCCGTGGCCGCGTAAGGTGGGGTATGCCAGCGGGTTGAAGTTCGGCGAGATACCGAAGCAAACCACCAGCCGCGCCTATGCTGACCCGATCCCCATCTTCGATCCCAAAAGCGTCCAGAGAGCTGACGCGAAATCTCTCGATAATTTGATCGCGGCCGAGCTCTGTATCGAACTCCCAGCCTTCGCGCTCAGTTATCATGGGGCCCTCTTCGCCCGCTGGACCCTTCAACGCATGCACGAGGTTTGAGCCGCGAGCAACAATCACTTCGCCCGGCGTGAATCGGGACAATGCCGATTCCAGATCAGCCACCGGCGAGATTGCCAATCTCAGCTCACCCGTCGACAGGTCGACACCGGCTATTCCGATGACGTCGGTCTCGCGATTAAGCGCGCACAGATAGTTGTTTCGCGACCCGTCCAGCAGATCATCGGAGAAGGCCGCCCCGGGAGTGATCGTCTCCACCACCTCTCGCCTCACGATTCCCTTGGCGAACTTTGGATCCTCGGTCTGTTCGCAAATCGAGACGCGAAAACCCTGTTGAATCAAACGGCGCAAATACTCGCCGGCGGCTTTTACCGGGACGCCGGCGAGAGGTACCTCGCTCGCGCCGCCGTTGTTTCTCGAGGTAAGGGTGAGACCAAGCGCCCTCGAGGCTACCTCGGCATCCTCGTAGAACATCTCATAGAACTCGCCCATTCTGAAGAAGAGGATCGCGTCCTGGTGCCGCGACTTGATCTCACGGTACTGCTGCATCAACGGAGTGGCTGCCGTGCGACTCACCGCGCGGGCACCCTTGCCACGAATCCATCCATGTGCTTTGCCTTAATTCTCTTCAAAGCTGACTCTGCATCATTCTCCGTTGCGTATAAACCAATCCTGACACGGAATGGTAGGATGTCTCCATCCACTCGCGCCTGGTAGCCTCGCTGGACGAGAGTCGCGACAAGTTTTTCGGCGTCTGCCTTGTGATTGTATGCCGCTACCTGGACTGAGTATCCACCCGTCGCCAACGTGGCCTTCACCGGAGTGAGAGGAGGGGACAGTTTCGTCGGGACCACGATACTTGGCGTTGCATCCCTCGCCTCCGCTTGCGGCTGCACCTTCTCCTGTCGAGTCGGTGCCGCCGTCACTGGCGGAGCGGTCAACGGCTGCGTACTGCTGGCCGTGATCGGCGCTGGCGCTATCACCGAAGGCGCAGCCACCGAAGGGGCCGGAGGTCCACCGACAGGCTCAGTCGCCGGCGGGTTTGTGGCGACGGAGGGTACCGCGACCGTTGGGCATCGCTGGCCTTGATACTGGATCTGATTTCGCAATTCTACTTCGTCTGTCGTCGCTTGTGACAGAGCGTTTGCGTTTGCTGCACAGGCGTTTGGCACGTCGTTCTTCTCGAAGAGCACCCGTGCAGTCCAGTAACTGGCTCGCGCTAGCGATTTGCTCCGTGGGTAGTCGCGTGGAATTCGCTGGAGGTGCGAGAGTGCCGCATCGCGATCGCCTCGCGCCAGCTCCAGCTGCGCCAGACGCAACAACGCGTCTTCGGCCTGCGGCGCGAGCGGATAGTCCACCACGATGTGCTTGTAATCGCTTTCAGCATCGGCCGCATTCGATGCGAGGCTCGCTCTCCAAAAAAGCGCCACTGGGTACAGAGGCGCGTACGGTGGCGTCGCCTTTAACACCGAGTCAACGAGAGCCCTTCCAGCCGCGCCGTTTCCGTCGCTGACCATTGTCTGAGCTCTCACAAAAACCGGATCGATCGAACGCACTGTGCTTTGAGCGGCCGCCAGCGTGGCTCCGCACGGTACGAGTGCGACGGCAAGCATTCTCCATCTGAACATCCTGACATTCTCCTATTGGCTCATGCGGCAGCACTTCTCTCGTCGGCTGCACACAGGCTGAGTACTACCGTAGCCAGCAATTGTTCGTCGGACGAGACTCTGCTCTCCTTTAGAGCGACGTCTGCTTCCAGCAAGACGTCGAGGGCGTGGTCGAGTCCTTCGGGGGTCCACCGTTCGGCCGCCCGGGTCCAGACTGCGGTAGCGGATCCCCACGGACGCCCCGTATAGGCGCCTGACTCTTTGAGGAGGTTGAAGTACTCCTGCCCCAGACGGCCTTTCGAGAGGCCTTCATCCAGTTTTGCCCGACCCCATGAAATTGCGAGCATTTGAGTCGTCAATGCCATGACGATTGAGACGCCCGTGGTTTTCGGCTGTCCGAGAACATGAGGAATTAGCTCCAGCGAGCGCGCAACGCTGCGGTCTGCCACGGCGTCAAGAAGGTCCGCCTGCGTCTCGCCACGTCGGACCCCTACAACAGCGGCAACAGCGTCTTCTCCTATTTCCTCGCCTTTTCCTTCCATATAGCTCGCAAGTTTGTCGATCTCTGCGGCAAGCTGATGAAGATCACTCCCGACAGCTGCCTGCAGCAGCTCGATTGCTGGTCCACTGATCTTGATCCCGAGTTCAGTCGTTGCATGGTGCGCAATCCACTTCGGGACTCTGTCACCCGACAGCGGGTCGAATTGCAGCTGCGTGGCTGCACCGGACAGAGCGAGGTCGGTCTTCGAGCCCGCCGGGCAGGTCAGAATTAGAAGGGTGTCGTCTGCCGGCCGCTTCAGGTATTCATCGAGCACTTTCCGCGCGTCCTTTTTCAAGGTCCCCGCATCGCGAATCACGACTACCCTTCGCTCCGCCATCATTGGCGGAGTGGAAAGGAGAACCCCGAGCGTTTCCGCATCGAGCTCCGCGCCCCTCCTTACATCGAGATTGAAGTCGCGAGAGGCTGGATCGAGTGCTGCGTCGAGGAGCTGACGGACTGCATCATCTTTTTGGTAGTCATCTTCGCCGGAGATGTAATAAGCGCCGTCGAAAGCCCGGCGCTTGATGACGTCACGCAATGTTTTGAGCGAGGAGACAGACATTCTCCAAATATACGGTAGCCCTCGGGGGCTGCCGATGCCGCCAGCGCTACCGTGTGTAGTTCGTCAGCTCGAGCTTTGAGTGGGCGAATCGCACCGGAACCTGCTCAGCGAAGAGAGCAGCTGGCCAGATGCTGAGACCAGCCGAAACGGACGTGACTATCGCCGGAGAGGATGTCGTGATCGGGATGAAGTCGGTCTCCGGGAGAGTAGCTACTACAGGAGGCATCACGAGGTCGCGTGGAGTCTGAGAGTGATAGAGCGTTGTGGCTATGTATCCGAGCATGGCGGCGCTGGCCAGCGTAGCGGCAATCGCACCGCGTCTCAGGTTGCGTTGGGTAGTCGCGAGTAGGTTTTCGCATTGAGCTTCCCGACGGAGCCGTGCATGCAACCGCTCCGAGAAGTCCGCGGATGGCTCAATGGAAGGAAGATTTCTGAAAAGCAAAAGCGCGCGGCGGATTTTGGCATCCTGCTTCGCGCAGCACTCGCATTCAGCAATATGACGCTGCATGCGGACCAGCTCGATACCAGCGAGAGTATCGTCTACGAACGCGACATGCTTATCACTAAACTCGCGACAATCCATGGAGATAGGTTGAAGGTTCGGTAACAGGTACCCACCAGAAGGGCGCCTGTTCCCGAGCCGCCAGGGCCTAATCTACATATGGGGCAATGATTTCCGCGAACGAGTTTCTTGCCCGATTTAGCCGCGATTTCACGGTTCCCAGGTTGCACTCCGTGATCTCGGCGATCTCCTCATACGATTTGCCCTCGAGCTCCCGGAGGATGAAGACGTTCCGGTGGTGCTCGGGCAGTTTTGCCACGGTCTCCTCGACAATCTCCCTCAGGTGACGCTTGCGGTACATGTCATCCGGACGCGAGGTGGTGTCCTCAAACTGAAGGGGACGATCCTCGTCCTGGAAATTCTTCTGCACCGTCTGAAACAGCACCAGCGGATTCCGCGACCTGTTCCGAAGCTCGTTCTTGGCCAGGTTGGAAGCGATCGTATAGACCCAGGTGGAGAACTTCTTGGAACGATCAAATCTGTGCAGATGGCGGTAGACACGAATGAATACTTCCTGAACCAGGTCTTCCGCCTTCTCGCGATCCCCAATCGTGCGATAGATGAAGTTCAGAAGACGCGTTTGATACCGTGTCACCAGCTCGGAGAAGGCGCGCTCCTCACCACCCAGAAACGCAGTCACGACGGCAGAATCATCCATTGCCTGGAGTCGTTCTCTGACGCTGGCGCCCTCAACTGCAACTGCTCTCTTACGGACGATTTCAGCCATTGCTCTCTCCTATATAAAGAGACTCTCACGACTGTTAGTCGTGCACATCTCTGCTGGAACTTTTCCCATTGGCATGTATTGCACGGGGTATGCCGACTTGCCCTTGTTGCTAACTCATTGTCCATCAAGGGCTTGCGGCAACGGGACCAGTCTTGAGCTTGTCCAGATTCTGTCAGACTGTCCTATTTCCATGACATGTCAGCGTCTTTTGATTGATTAGACGCCAATTTGGCCTGGATGGTTAATGACCCGCCCGAAATCCTGCGGCGAAAAGCAGACCGAGAGCTGTCTTGGAGTCCTGGATCTCGCCCGCTTCGACCATCTGCAGAGCTCGCGAGAGTAGCATCGGTTGCAATTCAAGAAATTCATCCGCTTCATGCTTAGTCTCGCCCGCTACCAATTGGGTTGCCATGAAGAGGTGAATCCTCTCGTCGGTGAATCCGGGTGTCGTGTACATCGTGAATAGATGTTCGACGTGGCCGGCCGTGCAGCCCGTTTCTTCTTTCAGCTCTCTCAAGGCGCAGTCACGAGGCGCTTCCCCGGGATTCAGCCGTCCCGCGGGGATCTCGTACAGATAGCCTTCGGCCGCATAGCGATATTGACGGATCAGGAGCACCTGGGGATCTTGGCCCGCGGCGTCGCTGAGGAAGGGGACGATGGCGCTCGCGCCAGGATGCCGGATCATTTCGAGCTCACCGACTGAGCCGTCCGGGAATCGCACGGTGTCCACATCGAGCGAGATTATCTTGCCGCTATAAGCGCGGCGCGAGCTCACGCGTCCCGGTGGTTTCTCCTTACTCTCGGACACGAAAGGCCTTACGCGTTATAAACGGTGACTTCGCCCAGATCTCTCGCATCGAGAGAATCACGAACGATTCCAGAATCCCCGACAATAACGGTCTGCAGCCGCTCCGGATGGAGGTGCTGCCGCGCGGCTTCCAGCACGGCATCGCCGGACACGTTGTGCACATTGGCCCGGTACGAGTCGTAGTAGTCTGCGGGCAGGCCATAGATCGCTAGAGTGGCCAGCGCCGATGCGATCGCCGCTGTCGTCTCGTAGCGAATCGGAAATACTCCCTCGAGATAATCCTTGGCCAGCGACAGCTCCTCCTCGGATATTTTTTCGCCACGAATGCGGTTTATCTCGAGAAGAATTTCCCGGAGTGCAGGCGCCGTAACTTCGCTTTCAACCGCGGTGGAGATGACAAACGGGCCCGCGCCTCGCCGCCAGTCGTAGAACGAGGAAGCTCCGTACGTATAGGCATGTACTTCCCGGAGATTGAGATTTATGCGCGAGCCAAAAAGTCCTCCGAGAACCGCATTCATGACGAGGGTGGGGAAAAAATCGGGGTGGTGGCGCGGCAACCCGATATGGCCAACTCGAAGTTCTGACTGCGGCGCGTCCGGTTTGTTCACGATATGGACGCGTTTCGTGTCGGTCCTTGGTGCCGCCACCAGCCGCTGTTCACGACCCGCACCACTCGGCCACGTCTGAAAAGCGTCCTTTATCACTCTCCTGGCATCACCCGACGAAATGTCCCCGGTTACAATTACTGTGGTCGCCTTCGATTTGTAGTTTGAGCGATAGAACTCCTCGACATCCGCACGAGTCAGCGACCCGACACTCTCGGCGCTTCCTTCATCTGGTTTTGAGTATCTCGAGTTGTCCGCGTACAGAAACTCCGAAAACTTTTCATCAGCCAAACCGCGTGGTTCGGTTTCGAGCTGAAGAATCTCAGCCAGCCTTTCGGCCTTGAGTCTCTCGATCTCCCGCTCGGGAAAAATCGGCCGGCTGATCGCGTCGCCAAGTAGTTTTGCTGCTTCTCGCAATTTGCTGGAGAGCACGGTGATCTTGAGATAGGTGCTGTCCCAGTCCGCGCCCGTTTCGAGCGACGTGCCCAGTTGCTCAAACTCTTCGGCGAGTCTTGCTCCGTCGTAGTTGTTTGTCCCTTCGAGCATACTGGCAGCGGTGAGTGCAGCCGTTCCCTCCCTTCCCATGGGGTCGTTTGTAGATCCGGCATTGACCAGCACTAATACGGTCACCAGTGGGAGCTTCGCGACCGGAGCTGTGATCAGTCGAATTCCACTTGGCAGTACCTCATCTCTGAATTGCGGGAAACGGTAGTCATGGGTTGGCCCCGCTCTTGGCCGGAGAGAAGTGACCATCAAGCCATTCCGGCTGCTGCGACGAGCGCGCCTTCGGATTCAATGCCTTCTTTCGGCACGTATATGAGGTTGGCCCGGTTGTCGCCGCCAAAGCGCTCTGAGATGATTCTATTTACCTGTTCGAGCGTGACTGCAGCGTATCGGTTTGCCTGTTCATTGATCAATCGTGGCTCTTTGAAAAAAGTGGCAAACATCGACAGCCGATCGGCTCGTTCCCCAGCCGATTGGAGGGAAGCAGTCAAGTCAGTCTCGATCAACGCGATCGCGCGCCGCACTTCGGCTTCGGAAGCACCACCACTGTGCAGACGATCAATCTCCTGCTCTACCTCCTCTTCGAGCTGCGACGCACTTAAATCGGGTCGAGCTGTGACATCGACGACGAGGAGATCCGTACCCTTTGCCAAATCAAAGGTGAAAGCGGATACGTCCGCCGCGATTTGTCGCTCCCGTACCAACGACCGATGAAGGCGACTGCCGCGTCTCAGGCCCAGCAGGGCTGACGTGACGCTGGCCGCGTAATACTCCTCACTTCCAAACACGGGAGATCGGAAGGCCATGAACAGCCGGGGAAGGCTGACGTTGTCATATACCAGTTCCCTTCGCCGCTCTCCGAACACGGGCGGGAGATCCATCGGAGGAAGGGGTGGCTTTCCCTTCCCTCTGGGGATTGGGCCGAAATAATCGACAATCAGCTTTCGCGTTTCGGCCTTGTCGAAGTCTCCGGCAATCGACAGAACTGCATTGTCGGGCGTATAGTAGGTCGCAAAAAACTGCGCCACATCATCGAGAGATGCGGCGGAGAGATCATCCATCGATCCGATGAGTGAGTGCTGAAATGGATGCGATGAAGGGAAAACGAGCTCCTGCATTTTCTCCAGCATGGTGCCATATGGCTGGTTATCAACCGCCCATCGCCTCTCATTTTTGACGACATCCCGCTGAGTATCGAGCTTCTCCTGAGTCATGGCCGGCAGGAGCTCTCCCATTCGATCCGCCTCCAGCCAGAGTG